>NZ_JAYGIC010000172.1:0-5309 GCF_034931105.1 Synechococcus sp. CCY9201
GCTGGAACTCAGGCAGAGACAGGCCCTTCTGGAACTGGATGCCGTTGCGCGCCATGGCCAGAACAGTATCTGCGTACCACTCTAGTCGGGACAAATGGCCTGCACGGAGCGAGCTGGGTAATCAAGTCTTTCCTTATTCTCGAAGCTGATCAATATGACGATCTCCCAGGAGATCGGTGTGGTCCGCTCATTACTCGCTTCCGCCAGCGTGGCCAGGGATTTTGCCCAGCTGCGTGATTTCGAGACCGGCACCCATCTCGAACGCATGGCGCACTACTGCCGCCTGATTGCCAAGGGCGTCGCCCCGCAGTTCAGCCTGAGCGATGAGTTCGTGGAGCACGTCTTCCTGTTCGCCCCCCTGCACGACATCGGCAAGATCGGCATCCCGGACAGCATTCTGCTCAAGCCTGGACGTCTTGATGCTGCCGAACGGGAGGTCATGAAGACCCATGTGAACAAGGGTGTCGCGATCCTTGAACGCATCATTGGACAGTTCGCCCTGGAGGAGCTGGCCGATTCGATCGTGATGCGCAACATCGTGGCCGGCCATCACGAGCGCCTCGACGGATCGGGCTATCCCGCTGGCCTCAGGGCTGAGGAGATTCCGATCGAGGTGCGCATCGTGGCCGTGGCCGATGTCCTCGATGCCCTCACCAGCCTGCGGCCCTACAAACAGCCCTGGTCGGTAGCGCAAGCCCTGACCGAACTCGAGCGGTTGGTCAGCGAGGGCAGCCTCGATCCCGACTGTGTCGCGGTGGTGCGCAGTCAGAGCGACCAGGTGGAGGCCATCCGTCACCGCTTCGCTGAGACCTGAGTCGGCGCCGGGTCTGGGGGCGGCGGCGAGCCCAGCACAATGGCGCCAGTTCCTGGTGATGCGGCCGTGAAGATCCTGGTGATGGGCGGAACCCGGTTCGTGGGCAAGCCCCTCGTGGAGCAGCTGATCACCTCCGGCCATGCGCTCACCCTGTTCACCCGCGGCAGGAATGCGGTGCCGGCCGGGGTGGAGCACCTGGTGGGTGACCGCACCGACCCGGCCAGCCTGGACCAGCTGAGGGGGCGCCGCTTCGAGGTGATCGTGGACAGTTCCGGCCGCACGCTCAGCGATTCCAGCGCCGTGATCGAGCGCACCGGTGCCCCCAGCCAGCGCTTCGTCTATGTGAGCTCCGCCGGCGTCTACGCCGACAGCGCCCAGTGGCCCCTCGACGAGGACGCCCCCACCGATCCGGCCAGCCGTCACGCCGGCAAGGCCGACACCGAAGCCTGGTTGCGACAGCAGGGCATCCCCTTCACCAGCTTCCGGCCCACCTACATCGTGGGTCCCGGCAACTACAACCCCGTCGAGAGCTGGTTCTTTGATCGGATCGTGCACGATCGCCCGGTGCCACTGCCCGGCGATGGCAGCACCATCACCCAGCTGGGCCACGTCAACGACCTGGCCGCTGCCATGGCGCGCTGCATCGAGGTGGAGGCGGCCACCAACCGCATCTACAACTGCACGGGGGCCAAGGGCGTCACCTTCACCGGACTGGTGGAGGCGGCCGCCCGCGCCTGCGGCAAGGATCCCGCCGCCGTGCCGATCCGCAGCTTCGATCCCGCCGGTCTCGATCCCAAGGCGCGCAAGGCCTTTCCGCTGCGCCTCAACCATTTCCTCACCGACATCCACCGGGTCTGCTCCGAACTGGCCTGGAGCCCCGCCCACGACCTGGATCAGTGCCTCCGCGACAGCTTCGTGAACGATTACGCCCTGCGGATGCCCACCAGTCCCGATTTCAGTTCTGACGAGCGGCTGCTGGCCGGCTGACCAGGTAGCCCAGGGCTGAACTGAGGGCCAGGAGCAGGGAGGGCCAGAACAGCCACCAGCCCAGCTGCCGCAGCACCATGGGCAACCCCGGCGAGGCGACCCCAGCCAGGCTCCACGTCTCGGGCCAGAGCAGCAGCAGCAGCGCGGCGAACTGCAGGATCGTCTTGGCCTTGCCGGAGGCCGAGGCGGGTCCACCGCTGCTCTGGCCGGCCCGCCAGCCGGAGATCAACAGCTCGCGGGCCAGCAGCAGCCACACGGCCCAGAGCGGCAGGGTTCCGGCGGCCCCCAGCCAGAGCAGGGGGGCGCTGATCAGGATCTTGTCGGTGAGGGGATCGAGGCGGGCGCCCCACACCGAGCCACCGCCGGCCCGACGGGCCAGGGCACCATCGGCCGCATCGCTGAGGCCACCCAGCAGCAGCAGGATCCAGGCCAGCCCCTGCCAGCCAGCCGCGAGGGCCAGCAGCAGGGGCAGCCCCAGCAGGGCCCGCAGCACGGTGAGGGCATCGGCAGCGCGCCGGAGGGAGGCCATGGCAGGGGGCATGTGGCGTGAGGCCGATCCTGAACCCTCCCCGCCGCAGAATGGCCGCAGTTCGTTCTGGTCGCCGTGGTGCAACAGCCGGTCTCCGCAGTGATGTCCGCGCCGGTGTTGAGCGTGGGCCCCGACACCCCCCTGCAGGATGCGGTGCAGCTGATGTGCCAGCACCACATCAGCGCCCTGGCGGTGGTGGGCAGCGCCGGCGAGCTGGTGGGTGAGCTCACTGAGCAGGATCTGATGGTGCGCGAGAGCGGTTTCGATGCCGGGCCCTATGTGATGTTGCTCGATGCGGTGATCTACCTGCGCAATCCCCTGCAATGGGACAAACAGGTGCACCAGGTGCTGGGCAGCACCGTGGGGGAGGTGATGGGCCGCCATCCCCACCATTGCCCCGCCGATCTGGCCCTGCCCGCCGCGGCACGGCAACTGCATGAGAGCAGCACCCAGCGGCTGTTCGTGCTCGATGCCGACCAGCGGCCGGTGGGGGTGCTCACCCGTGGCGATGTGGTGCGGGCTCTGGCGGCGGTGGAGTGAGCGTTGGCGGAACCACGGTCCCTTCGGCCACGAGCCAGAGCTGCTCACCCTGGGGACGGGGATGACCGCCCGTCAACTGCCCGAAGGAGGGAAGAGCCAGCCGCTGGCCCTGGGGGTCGTAGGCGAAGCAGGGCAAGCGCAGGCGATCGCCACGCCGGCCCAGCAGCGCCACCGGATGCAGATGACCGCAGAGGTTGAGCCGTCCCGGCCGCGGATCGGGTTCGTGGCTGAGCCAAAGGGCGCCTGCCGCCTGGGCGGGCTCCTGGGGCAGCCCATCGATCCAGCTGCCACGTTCGTGGTTGCCGCCGATCAGCTGCAGGGGGCAGCCCAGCAGCTGCGGCAGGGCGGCCAGCTTCTGGCGCAACTCGGCGGTGAGCCCAAGGCGGCTGTGGATCAGATCCCCCAGCACCACCACCCGGCGGGGCCGCCAGCGGTGGGCCAGGGCCAGCAGGACGTTGAGGGTGGCGCCATCACCATCGCTGGGCAGCGGGATGCCATGGGCCTGGAAGGTCTCGGCCTTTCCGAGGTGCAGATCCGCCACCAGCAGCAGGCCCTGCCGCGGATCCCACACCGCCTTGTCCCCCAGGAACAGCAGCTGGTGCTGGCCCCACTGAAAGACGGTCATCCGCGTACATCCCTCCACCGCAGCAGGGCCATCCCACCCCGAATCGGGCCATGCTGATGGTTCCCAAGGTTTCTTCGCGTGTCTTCGCCGTCTCCCGCCACGGCCGACAGCACCGCCTGCCTGCTGAAACTGGCGCCCTTCGTGCAGGGCCGGGTGCGGCGCGGCATCGTCGGCAGCAGCCGCTACGCCCAGCGCCTTCGCGACGACATCCGCAAGGCGGCGGCCGATCCCCTGGCGCCCCCCGTCCTGATCAGCGGCGAACCAGGTTTGGAGAAGGACAACATCGCGGCCCTGATCCACTTCGGGTCGCGTCGCCGCACCCGCCTGCTGGTGCGCTTCAACGGCGCCCTGCTGCGGCCCGATGGCTCGGATCTGTTCGGTCCTGCCAGTGGCCAGGGGGAGGGCAGCGTGCTCGATTGCCTGGGGGACGGGTCCCTGCTGATCGACCAGGTGGATCTGGTCGACCCGCAGCTGCTGCCGGCCCTGCTCGAACTGGCCCGCACGGGCGACTGGCGGGGGCCGAGCGAATCGGCGCCCGTGCACCACTTCAGCGGCCGGGTGTTCTTCACCGCCGAGGCGCCGGTGCCGGGCTTCGAGGGCCTCGGGGCCCAGATCCGGGTTCCGCCCCTGCGGGTGCGGCGCAAGGACCTGGGTGAATGGCTGCGCTACGGCGTGCGGCAGCGGACCCGCAAGCTTGGCTGGAAGCAGCCACCGGAGGTCTCCGAAACGGTGGTGAAGCGGCTGCAGACCTACGACTTCCCCAACAACCTGCGCGAACTCGATGGCCTGATCGCCCGGGCCCTGCGCCAGTGCAGTGCCCAGCAGCCGGCCGAATTACCGGAAGATGTGTTCTGGACCGGCCCCAGCCATCGTTATCAGGGTCTGCGCTTCGACCTCTGGCGCTGGAAGCCGAGGCTGCGTGACCTGATGCGATCCCCACGGCTCTGGAACGGCCTGTTGTTCGGCCTGGTCAGCTGGGTGTTCGTGCTGGTGAACCTCTGGCTGTGGCTGGGCCCCCAGGACCGGGCCAGCAACGGCGGGCTCAACCTGTTCTGGGCCTGGTGGTGGCCCCTGATCCTGCTGGGTTACCCCCTGGTGGGCCGGCTCTGGTGCTCCTTCTGCCCCTTCATGGTCTGGGGCGAGATCGTGCAGCGGCTGGGGCGTCGCCTCGGCCTGAAGCCGCGCCCCTGGCCTCGCGGCGACACGGATCGCTGGGGGGCACCGGTTCTGGCGGCCGGCTTTGCCGCGATCCTGCTCTGGGAGGACCTGGCCGACCTACCCAATACGGCCTGGCTGAGCAGCTGCCTGCTGTTGTTGATCACCGCCGGCGCGGTGGTCTGCTCGCTGCTGTTCGAGAAACGCTTCTGGTGCCGCTACCTCTGCCCGGTGGGAGGCATGAACGGCCTGTTCGCCAAGCTCTCGATCCTGGAACTGCGCGCCCAGGTGGGCACCTGCAGCGGCAGCTGCAGCACCTACGCCTGCTTCAAGGGCGGCCCCGCCGAAGGCGAGGGGATGGCCACCGGCGGCTGCCCAGTGGGCACCCATCCGGCCCACCTGGCTGACAACCGCAATTGCGTGCTCTGCCTCACCTGCGCCCAGGCCTGCCCGCACCGCTCGGTGCAGCTGCGCCTGCGCCCCCCCGCCGCAGACATCCAGCGCAGCATGGCGCCACCGGCCGGTGAGACCGGCCTGATCCTGGTGCTGGCGGGTGGCGTGACCCTCACCTACTGGTCGAAGCTGCTGGGCTGGCTGCCGCTGGCGCCCCTGTCGCTGCAGAGCGGACCGCTGCTGCCCCGGCTGGCCTTCGCGAGCCT
>NZ_JAYGIC010000173.1:0-2710 GCF_034931105.1 Synechococcus sp. CCY9201
TGGATCCGGAGGGCAACCGGTTGCTGTTGCTGGTGATGCCAGCAGCGTGAAGTCCCCTTCATGAAGCCCCATTGCCCTTGGTGAAGAGCGGTTTCGTTCGCGCTCCAGCTCTTGTCCTGAGCCGCCAGCCGTCCGATCGTGACTGCATCGACACCCGGGAGGCTCCAGAGCATGGAAGACACCCCACCTGAGCAACCGTCAGGAGTGAGCTGACGATCCGGCCCCTGCTCCAACACTCTCAACGGATGACTGACGTTCCTGGCGTGTCGCGGCTGTTTTGCTGAAACAACCCTGGCGCCGTCCATTGCACCGCCTCAGGTGCCCCGGACCCAACGGAACGTCCCGATCGACCCCTGGCCCCAGGTGCCAGCGTCAGCAGCTCCGACCTCACAACCCACGATTCAAGCCCGGTGGCCTCGTCACTGGGCTTTGTCGTGTTTCCGACGACAATCAAGGCGATCAGCAAGGCATCAACTCCAGAGAGGCTCTGCTCACCTCAGTTCCTGAGGACTTCTGATCGATTCAGAAGGGCACCTCGAAAAATCAGCAAGCTGGTTGATTACGATGGAATAGCGATAGAATCAGGAAATCAGACTGCATGCAAGCGGTGGGCCAAAGAGGGTTTTGGGACGAACAGCATAGGGTCGCAAAGCTCCAAGAGAAGAAGCCGGTTCTCAAGCGGCTGTCTGATTCGATCCCATGGGAAAAATTCCAGCCGATACTTGACCAAGGATACGCGCAGGATCGCAAGAGCAATGCAGGGCGTAAGCGGATTGATCCGCTGATCCTTTTCAAGATGCTTGTTCTCCAGCAGCTATTTAACCTCAGCGATGATGAGCTTGAGTTCCAGGTGAATGACAGGCGTTCCTTTGAGGAGTTTGTCGGGCTGGGTGTGATGAACAGCATTCCTGATGCAACCACAGTCGCCTTGTTCAGGGAAAGGCTGCGCAAAGCAGGAGTGATTGAGGAGCTCTTCGAGATGTTCGAGGCATACCTCCGCTCACAGGGACTCCAAGCCCGTGGTGGTCAGATTATTGATGCGACTCTCGTACCTGTTCCCAAACAACGCAACACCCGTGACGAGAACAAGGAAATCAAAGCAGGTAGGCTGCCGGAAGGTTGGGATGAAAACCCAGATCGCCTGCGGCAGAAGGATCTAGATGCTCGCTGGGTTAATAAGAACGGCATCAACTACTACGGCTACAAGAACAGCATCTGCATTGACGTCGACCATGGCTTTATCCGCCGATATGCCATTACACCTGCCAATATTCATGACAGTCAGATGCTTCCACGGCTGCTCGATCCGGAGAATGAACATGATTATGTCTGGGCAGACTCAGCTTATTCAGGTGAGTGCTTTGAAGATCTGCTGAGCTTGGGGCGCTTCGAAAGCTTGATCCACGAAAAGGGCGCTCGCAATCACCCGCTCAGCGACGCCGCCAAGGACCTAAATCGCGTCAAGTCAGCCATCAGAGCGTGTGTGGAGCATGTCTTCGGCTGCATGACAATGTCAATGGGTGGGAAGCTGACGCGAAAGATTGGGCTGGCAAGGAACGAGGCATGGTGGGGGCTCAAGAATCTGGCCTTCAACTTCCTTCGCTATCTTCAGCGCATCAGCCATGAACCAGTGGTGGCATGAATCCTCGAAGGAGTGTCCGATAGCGCAGTAAAAAGCTCACTCGCCGATACAAAATTCTGCTGCCTGCCGCCATTGGCGGCTTTTTGCATGCCTGCAGAACACTTGGAAACAGCTAATTTTTCGAGGTTCCCAGAAGTCACCTGATCACACGCTGATCAGAGGCTCAATCTGTACCAGCAGCGCAGGCAGTTGCTCGCTCAGGGTGATCCACACCTCCTCAAGGTCCACGCGGTCATAGGCATGGATCAGCACATCCCGCATACCTGCCATCTCCCGCCAGGGGATCTGTGGATGTTGCTTGCGGCAGGCGTCGCTCAGCCGCTTGGTGGCTTCCCCAATGATCTCCAGATTGCGCACCACGGCATCCTGGAGAACGTCGCTGGCCATGAATGTCTCGCGATCGGGAATGGGGAATCCTTGAACCCGTCGGATCGTGGTCAGGATGTCGCGCAAGGCATCACGGTCCCTGGGCTCCATCACAGAGGGATCGCGTCCCGCTCAGCCGAGGCCAGAGCGGTGGGCCTGAGATTGCGGCGGCGAATCAGATCAACGCGGCAGTGCAGCGTGTCTTCCAGGGCCTGCTTCAGGGCAATGCGGTCCAGGAGACCGGTGCGTGGAGGCAGATCCACCAGCAGATCCAGATCACTGTCGGGTCCAGCCTGATCACGGGCCACGGACCCAAATGCCGCCAGATTGCTGGCGCCATGGGCCATGGCGATCTCCCTGATCCTTGGAGCCTGTGCCAGTAGGTCGTCGAGGCGCATGGCTGCCCAGAAGCCATTGGTAGCCTAAGAGAAGAGACTCAGCTCGCCCTGCCTCGTGAGGCCATGGTCACTGGTGGACTGGCCGGTTGCAGGGAACTGGTTGGAACCGCCCTGGTCGAGGCCTCTGATTCATTGATAGATCCGCTGGACCGCCGCGTCAGTACGGCAAACCGTTCACAGCTGCAGGGAGGTCGTACCACAAGCGACAGGACGGCTGGCGGTCCGAGCACCGAGGTGGAGAGCCTGGCTGCGCGGGGTGAGCGGGTGGTGGCCTACAGCTTCAGGCACGGCTACACCTCTCGGT
>NZ_JAYGIC010000174.1:0-2413 GCF_034931105.1 Synechococcus sp. CCY9201
GCCAGCGTGCATGAATGGGGCAACTACCCCGGCAGCGGCGCCGCCACGGAACGGGGGGAGGGTCCGGGCCTGGGCTTCACCCTCAACTGCCCCCTGCCCGGCGGCAGTGACGGCCCGGCGGTGCTCACGGCCCTGACCGCCGTGCTGCGGCCCGCCGCCGAGCGGTTCCGGCCCCAGTTGGTGCTGGTGTCGGCCGGCTTCGACAGCCACCGGGACGATCCCCTGGGCAGCTTCCGGCTCGAGGACAGCGACTATGGCGCCCTCACCCAGCTCTGCCTGGACATCGCCAGCGAACACGCCGATGGCCGGCTGGTGTCCGTGCTGGAGGGGGGCTACGCGCTGCAGGGCCTGGCGGGCGGCGCCGCCGCTCACGTTGAGACCCTGCTGGCGAGCGGATCAGCGCCGACCGGATCAGGGCCAGCCTGATCAGCGTCGACCAGATCAACCGGCACCGCATCACCGGGAAGCGATGCAGTGGCCAGATCGATCCAGGCCTCCATCACCTCGGGGGTGGAGCGCAGGCTGAACCCGAGCTTGCTGCACACCCGTTGCATGGCGCCGTTCTCGTGCAGGATCTCGGCCGTCACCCGGTCGACACCTTCATCGCGGCCGCTGCGCAGCAGCTGGGCCAGCAGCTCGGTTCCCAGACCCTGCCTCTGATACGGGTCGCTGATCAGCATCGAGAACTCGGCGTCATTGGAGCCATGCATCCGGCTGAGCCGCCCCACCGCCAGAACCCGGTGCTCGCCGTAATCGGGGTCGCGCCGGTCCACCACCAGGGCCAGCTCCCGGTCGTAGTCGGTGAAGCAGATGCGCAGCAGCCGCTCGTGGGTGATGCGGTGGCTCAGCGACATCATGTGGAAGTAGCGGTAGTAGACGCTCTCTTCCGAAAGGGTGCGGTGGAAGGCCACCAGCAGGGGTTCGTCCTCGGGCCGGATCGGGCGGATGGTCACCGGACTGCCGTCCTGCAGACGCCAGTGGTGCACGTACTGGCTGGGGTACGGGCGAATGGCCGGTCGGGGCAGGGGACAGGTGGCGCCCGCCACCGGCTGGATCAGAATGCGCGCATCAACAGCCACCAGGGGCCGCACCGGATCGCCGGGCCGCACCAGCAGCGGATTGATGTCGATCTCGCGGATGGCGGGCTGCTCCAGTACCAGTTGGCTGAGCCGCACCAACAGCCGCTCCAGCTCCTCCAGATCGGCTGGCGGGCCGCCGCGCACCCCCTGCAGGGCGTGGTAGACGCGGGTCTGCTCCATCAACCGCCGCGCCAGGGTGGTGTTCAGGGGCGGCAGAGCCACGGCGCTGTCGCGGTACACCTCCACCAGGGTGCCGCCGCTGCCGAACAGGATCACCGGCCCGAACTGGGGATCGAGACTGCTGCCCACGATCAGCTCCAGGCCCCCCTGCCGCTGCAGCATCGGCTGCACCGACACCCCATCGAAAGCTTCCGGCCCGCACTGCTCCGGGATCCGGCTGGCCATGGCGGCGAAGGCCGCCTCCACCGCCTCGCCGCTGGCGAGATCCAGCCACACACCACCCACATCGCTCTTGTGGGTGATGGTGCGGCTGTTGAGCTTCAGCACCACGGGGAAGCCGATGGCCTCGGCGGCGGCGCGGGCCTGGCTGGCGCTGCGGGCCAGGCGGGTGTCCAGCACCGGAATGCCGTAGCCCGCCAGCACCTGCTTGGCCTCCGTCTCGCTCAGCAGCTCACGGCCCTCATCCAGGGCTCGCTCCAGCACGCGGCGACCGGTGGCATGGTCGTCCGGCGCTCTTGCGCCGGCACCCTCATCGGCCTCAGGCAGCAGGGCGGGGGTCTCGTACAGACCGCGCAGGTTGTAGCTGAAGGTCCAGAGGGCGATGAACAGACGGGCCGCGGCGTCGGGGTAGGAGTTGGTGGCGATCCCGGCGGCATTGAGAATCGCCACCCCACGGGCCACCTCGTCGCCCCCCATCCAGCTGGCCAGCAGGGGCTTGCTGCTGGCCTCGGCCAGCTGCCGCAGGCGCTGGGCCGTGGTGGTGGGATCGGTCATCGCC
Source organism: Synechococcus sp. CCY9201 (assembly GCF_034931105.1). Taxonomy (NCBI): domain Bacteria; kingdom Bacillati; phylum Cyanobacteriota; class Cyanophyceae; order Synechococcales; family Synechococcaceae; genus Synechococcus; species Synechococcus sp. CCY9201. The sequence goes on from NZ_JAYGIC010000174.1 coordinate 2,038, forward strand.
TGGGGTGTGAGGATCACCAGCAGGCCATCGCTGCCGGGATCGGCCAGGGCGATCTCGATGGTGCGGGCGTAGCGCTCCGGATCGGCATCGCCGAGGATGTCAATGGGGTTGCCATGGCTCCACTGGGCCGGCAACACCGCATCGAGGGCAGTGAGGCTCTCGTTCGAGAGCTGGGCCAGCTGGCCGCCGCTGAGCACCAGGGCATCGGTGGCGAGCACCCCCGGGCCGCCGGCATTGGTGACGATCGCCAGGCGCCGGCCGCTGGGGCGTCGGGGCTGTTTGGCCAGCACACCGGCCAGGTCGAACAGGTCCGAGAGGCGATCCACCCGCAGCACGCCGCAGCGCCGCAGCGCTGCCTCCAGCACCACGTCGCTGC
>NZ_JAYGIC010000175.1:0-64945 GCF_034931105.1 Synechococcus sp. CCY9201
CGGCGATCCCGGAGCGCTGGCGCGCGGTCGTGCGGGAAGCGGCGGAGCAGTGCGAGCGGCTGTGGCTGCCGCGCTGGGAACCGCTGCGGAGCGCGGCTGCCTACCTGTCAGTGCCGGTGGAGGGACTGGGTCTGCTGGCCACGACGCGTCAGGGAGAGCTGCCAGGCCTGGAGGAGGCCTGTGAGGCCTGGCAGCCCATGGATCGTCCTACACCTGCAGCGACCATCTGCTCGGCTGCGACATCGCCTGCTGCGACATCGCCTGCTGCGACCTTGCCAGCAGCGACAACACCGGCAGCTGCATCCGCGGCTGTGGCCACCATCACCCTGGCGATCGGGCCGGAAGGGGGTTGGTCTGAGCGCGAGGAGGAACTCGCAGTGGCCGCTGGCTGGCAGCTGGTGCAGCTTGGACCCACGATCCTGCGGAGCTCCACCGCTGCTGTGGCCGGCGTGGCCCGCCTGGTGGCCTGGCGGGCGCAGCTGGGGAGCAGCTGATTCAGACCTGAGCCGGGGCGATGCCCGCAGACTTCAACTGCGGAACATGCCGGCGGCCATGCTGCGGAAGCCGGCCAGGTTGGCGCCACCACGGCGGCGGCGGGTCACGGCAGCGCCGGGCACCAGGCAATCGGGCGCGAAGGTGGTCAGGCTGGGGGCCGGCCGGCTGGCGGCAGCGGCAGCCAGCTCGGCGGCGATGGCTTCAGCGGTGGTGAGCTCAACGCCGGAGGAGGGCGCAGCCTCCTGGATGGCGGGAGCGACTGCCTCAGCAGCCGTGACACCTTTGTCCTTGCTGGCTTTGGGGGCTTTGGCCTCCGCCTTCTCCTGAGCCGCCGGCGGAGCGACCGGGGCCACGACCACGGCGGGCTTCTTGCTGTCTGGGGTCTTGGCGTCGCCGCCCAGCTCAAGGAAGAACGACGGCTTGAGCTTGAACACCATGGCGGCGTCGAAAGACTGGCCCGATTATCCGCTCCCGGCGGCACGATGCGGCCCAGCGCTTAGATCTGTGCAACACATCGATCGACCCTGGCCCTGTGCTGAGCACCCCCATCCCGGCCCAGACCGCCGCGCACTGGCTGCTGGCCCTGGCCCTGAATGGAATCCTGATCAGCCTGGCCCAGCCCCTGCCGCTGCTCACCCGTGCCGGCTGGATCCATGCCGGCCTGCTCGGCACTCTGCTGTGGGGCTGCCTGGGGGCCGCCGGCTGGTGGGCCGTGGTGGCCTACCTGGCTCTGGGGTCGGCCGTCACCCGCCTGGGGCTGCGCCGCAAACAGGAGCAGGGTCTCGCCGAAGCCAGAGGCGGCCGCCGCGGGCCGGAGAATGTCTGGGGATCGGCCCTCACCGGCACCGTTCTGGCGGTGCTGGTGCCCCTGAGCCCCCCGCACTGGCAGCCGCTGCTGCTGATCGGTTTCGCCGCCAGTTTTGCCGCCAAGCTGGCGGACACCTTCGGCAGTGAGATCGGCAAGCGCTGGGGCCGGCACACGCTGCTGATCACCAGCCTGCGGCCGGTACCGCCCGGCACGGAAGGAGCCGTGAGCCTTGAAGGCACGGCCGCCAGCCTGGCCGGCAGTGCCCTGATGGCCCTGATCCTGCTGGCTCTGGGCGTGCTGCCGGACTGGTTCAGCTGGGGCCTGGTCACGGCCGTGGGGCTGGCGGCCACCCTGCTGGAGAGCTGGCTCGGCGCCACCGTGCAGCAACGGGTCGCCTGGCTCACCAACGAGGTGATCAATGGCCTCCAGACCCTGGTGGCCGCCCTGCTGGCGATGGGGGCGGCTCGTCTGCTCACGTCTGCTGCATTGCCGGGCGGTTGAGCTCCTGCCATTGCTGCGCCTCCCGTTGCAGCCGCTGCAGCAGGGCGTCGGTTTGACGCTGGGCCATGCGTGGATGGAGGCCGAGCTCGCGCCCCAGAGCCACCCAGGTGTCGCCCTGCAGATGGCGACCGTTCAGCAGCTGCCGCTCCTGAGGACTGAGCTGGGCCAGGCGCTGCCGCAGCCAGTGCAGGCTGGCCTGATCTTGAGGATCTGGATCGGTTTCCGCGGAGGATGAGGCAGGAGAAACAGAGGCCGAAGGATCAGCCAACTGGTCCAGCAGGCAGCTGCCGCAGCCCTCGCCGTCATCCCCGCCGATCGGGGCATCCAGGGAGCGCAACCGCTCGCAGGTCTGCAGATCCGCCGCCTGTCCCAGGGCTTCGGTACTGCAGGAGAGCTGGCGGGCCAGCTCCTCGGCGGACAGCGGTGGCTGGCCGTCGTGCAGGCGAAGCGCCTGGAGCCGTTCCACCCGTTGCTGCAGCTGCCGCAGCCGCCAGGGCGCCCGCAGGGGCCGGTGCCGATCGCGCAGATACTGCTGCATCGTGCCGCGGATGTACGGAACCGCAAAGCTGCTGAGGCTGACGCGCCGCTGAAGGTCAAAGGCCTCGATGGCCCGCAGCAGGCCGATCGCTCCAAGCTGGATCAGGTCGTCGAGGGGCAGATCGGTGCTGGCCGCCTGGAGTCGGGCCTGCAGCCGTACCAGTGGCAGATTGACCTGCACCAGGGCATTGCGCCAGTGCAGCCGCACATGAGCTTCGCTGCTGCAGGCGTAGGCCGCCAACCAGGCTCGGTTGATGGCGGCCGGATCCGCCGGTCCTGCCGTGCGCCGCATGGCAGCTGGGGCACCGGCGGCAGCGGCACTGGCTTCCGTGGAGGCTGCCGTGGGTGACGAGCGAAACAGGGGAACGATCGAGCCGACCATGGGGGAATCACGTCCGTCCTTTCACGGTCGGCCTGGAGGCCAGGCGCCCACATCCCCTGATCCGGTGAATCCAGCTCACCCATTCGGGTGATCTTTGCCGCCTCAAACAGCCGGCGTGGCGGTGACACGGGGATCCAGCTCGGCCCAGCGCTGCAGCGCCGGCCAGCGGCACACCCGCTCGTACACCTGCCGGTGGCCTTCGGCGTTGAGGTGAAGCCCATCGGGCTCGATCCACTGCAACCAGCGCGGATCGGCCGTGAGGGTCTCCAGCAGCGGCAGAAAGGGCACGTCCGCCTCCATGGCCGCCTCCTCCAGCAGCCCCTCGTAACGCCGCACCGACCCCAGGTCAAACCAGAGAACCTCGGCATAGGGCATCACCGCCTCATCCACCGGGGTGAGCCCCAGCAACAGCACCGGCGCAATCCGCCGGGCCTCCCGCAGCAACTGCTGCATGCCGAACAGAAAGGCTTCCGGTTCCAGCTGCTCACGGCCATCCGAGCGGCCCACCCGGGCGGTGTCATTCAGGCCGATGCCGATCAGGATCCCCTGGGGTCGCTGGCGGCGCAGCTCGCCACGGCAGTGCACTTCTGCCGGCAAGCGAGCGGAGAGGCGTTCCAGGCCGTCGCCCCGCACCCCGAGGTTGTAGAGCACCGGGCCCTGGGGCAGGCCCATCCAGTGGCGCCGCAGCCGCTCACACCAGCCGCCATGCTCCGGATCGCCCCAGCCGTAGACCAGGCTGTCCCCCAGCACCACCAGTTTTCGGGGAATCCGGGTCGGGCCGGGCACGATCGACGCCATGGGGGTTCTCGGAGCTTGGAAGTCTCGCCGCTGGATCCGACAGCCCTGCCAGTTTCCCGGTCAGCTGCTTTCGGGCCCGCAGTGGTCTGGTTCGCCGTTCGCAGGTCCCCTGATGCCAACTTCGCCGTCTCCAGGTGGCCTCAGGCGAGCAGCAACCGCTGGCGCAACCGGTCGCTGAGTTCCTCCCCCAGCAGGGTGAGAACGGCATACACCGCCAGCAGGGCCGCGATCTGATCCCAGGCAAAGCCGCTGAGGCTTTCCAGCAGCTGGGTGCCCAGGCCCGTGGCGCCCACCAGGCCCACCACCACCGATTCCCGAAGGATCACATCGGTCCGATAGGCGCCATAGGCCAGGTAGGAGCGGGCCAGCCGGCTGTAACGGCCATAAAGCAGGGCCAGTCGGGGGCCGACGCCACCGGCGCGCAGGGCCTGTTCAGGGCCAGGATCTGCGCTCTCGACCGCCTCCAGCAGCAAGCGCCCCAGGATGCCGAGGTTGTGGAAGCCCAGAGCCAGGGCCCCGGTGATCAACCCCGGCTGCAGCAGAAACAACAGCAGCAGGGCCGTTAGGGGTGGGGGCCAGAGCCGGCCCAGGGCCCAGATCAGTTGCAGGCCGGCCCGGGCCCAGCCCCAGGGTGCCGCCAGCAGCAGCAGCAGCGGTGCCACGCCCACCGCCAGGGCGGCTGCGAGCAGGGTCATCACCACAGTGGTGCCGATCAGGTCGCCCCAGGGCAGCGCCAGCACCCCACGCCAGTCGCCCTGGCCCAGGCCCGGCAGACCGTGCCACTGCAGCAGATCCAGGAAGCGCACCTCCAGCCACGCCGCCGCCGCGAGCAGCAGGGGCAGCAAGACCAGGGCCGTGACGAGGATCTCGCGGCCCCGACGGCCCACGCTCGCCCGTTTCAGACCCAGGCGGCCCGGCATCCCCCAACGCCGCCGCAGCCAACCCACCAGGGCCTCGAGCAGCAGCATGGCGGCCAGCAGCAGCCAGAGGCTGGTCCAGAGTTCGTGGAAGGCGAGCGACTGCAGGGTCAGCCGCAGGTCGGTGCCGATCCCCCCCAGACCGAAGACTCCGAGCAGGGTGGCGCTGCGCAGCGCGCACTCGAGGCGATACCCGCCGTAGCTCAGCACCTGCGGCAGCAGCGGCGGGCTGATGGCCGTGAGCAGGGCCGCTCCTGGTGGGGCGCCACTGGCGCGCAATGCGTCAAGGGTGCGGGTGGGCAGGGCATCGAGCTGGTCGGCGGTGACGCGAGCCACCAGGGCGCCGTAGGGCAGGGCGATCGCCACCACCGCCACGGCCGGCTGCAGGCCCACCACCTGCAGCAGAAACAGCCCCCAGAGCAGCTCATGGATCGAGCGGGGCACCGCCAACAGCCGGCGGATCACCCCCGCCGGAGCTGAGCCAAGTCCGCAGGTGCCCCACACCGTGCGGGAGCTGGCCAGACCCAGCCCAAGCCCGAGGCCGAGGCTGAGGGCCCAGCCGACCAGGGCTACACCCAGGGTGATCCCCAGCCCCTGCAGAGCGGAACCCACCACCAAGGGGTCGAGGGAAGGCGTCACAGCCGCAGCGGCGAAACGACCCAGCAGATCCCAGCCACCGCCGTGGATCAGCTGGGGCAGCAGGGCAGCGACCGGCAGCAGCGCCAGCGCCGGCAGCAGCACCCAGAGCGGCACGGCGGGCCGCAGCCAGGGCCTGTTCACCGCCGGCAGCGTGGTCATCGGGCCTCTCCGGTTCGGGGCTCGCTGGATTGGGCCTCGCCGGCATACAGAGCCGTCAGGGCTTCGGGGCTGAGCGCGCCGGGCGAGCCATCGAAGACCACCTGGCCCTGGCGCAGGCCCACCACCCTCGAGAATCCACCGATCAGGTCAGGTCGATGCAGACTCAGCAAGAGGGCGCGGGGAGGGGCGGCCTGCGCCAGCAACAGGGCCAGCAGATCCTGGGCCAGGCGTGGATCCAGGCTGGCCAGTGGCTCATCCGCCAGCAGCAGGGTGGGCTGCTGACGCAGCAGACGGGCCAGGGCCACCCGCTGGCGTTGCCCGCCCGAGAGAGCAGCGACGGGCTCACCGAGCAGGGCCGGATCGAGGTCAACCTGGCGCAGGGCCTGGGCATTGACCTCCGTCTCCAGGGGGAGCAGCAGATTCAGCAGGGCCCGAGGCCAACCCCACGCGGCCAGGCGCGCGGCGTTGAGATTCTGCTGAACGCTGAGCTCCTCGATCAGGCGAAGGTCCTGCCAGAGGGTGCCGATGCGGGCCTGTTGGCGCCGCCGGCGCCGGCCGGTGCGGGCCTGCGTCTCCCCCTGCCAGAGCACCACACCCCGCGTGGGCTCGAGCAGACCATTGGCCACGGCCAGCAGGGTGCTCTTGCCGGCACCGCTGGCACCAAGCAGTGCCACGGTGTCACCAGGCTGCAACCGCAGTGTCACATCCTGAAGCCGGGGGCACTCCACACCATCCACGACCCGTCCGGCCACAGCAATATCCAGCAGCTCAAGCACTGGCGGAGCGGAGGAGTGAATGGCAGCGGAGGGGGCGGCAGAACCAAGGGAAGGGGCCTTTGGAAATCTCACCAGGGGAAGGGGGCGTCGACTGGACGGAATCCCTTGCACCCTGCCAGATTCAGGGTCGCTCCTCTGCGGATTCAGGCGAATTCAGTTCCCGTATCAATCCACGACCTTGTCATTCGGACCAAAGCGGCAGTTGAAGGCCTGCACATAGGCGGAGCCAACTTCGTATTGGCCATGGACCAGATTACGGCCGGCCTCCCGACGACTGGCATTGGCGGCCGTGATGTCGCAAGCATAACGCGGATAGAGACAACGCCCGACACATCGATAAAGTGCTTGATACACGATCCTATGGACGCTGCACAACACATACCGCAGCATCAGCGATATCTGATATCAGCCGTCAGCGATTCAGCAATTGCCCATTCCCATCAATCAGACGAAAGACAGGATGTCCGGTCAACGCCAGACCACCGAAAGTTTCACGAAGCAAGAAGACTATTTTGATCTCTCACCTTGAAGAAGGTTAGAAAGCCATGAAGGCAAGAAAGCCAGGAATCACTGAGGCGAACAGCCAACAGGCTCAACACTCTCAATCCGATCGATGGCGATCAGAACACGACCAACTAAGACAATGGTTCCTTGTTCGGGTCCCGTGCTTCAACACTGAAGTACGGTTGTCTGGGAATAAGAGAACTGCCCAGGCTCGTCATGGTGAATCAGGACTCGCGGGCTCTGCAGTTTGCGGTTGGAGTCAATCTGATCATGGCGGTGTCAGGGGCGATCGCATCCTGGCTCTGCAATGCCCAGGCTCTCGCCCTCGATGGCTTGGTATCAGGGCGGAACCCCTTGATGATTCTCGCCGGAGGACATCTGAGCACCCAGGTTCTGCGGCCACCCGACAGGCGCTTTCCCTTTGGCTACTGGGCACTGGAAACCCTGTATATCGGCAGTCGACCCCTCATGCTGCTGGGGATTTTGCTGTTCGTGGCGATCAGCTCGATCGCCAGGATTCTGGCCCAGCGGCATGGAGCCAGCATCACCCCTCCCTGAATTAATGGAATCGTGATCTACGCATGCCTGATGGCCACGCTGGGGCTCTTGGTCGTCTGGAATCATCACCGGCACTGACAGGGGGGCAAACAGAGCCAGCTGCTGGCCATGGAGCGTCGCGCCACTCTGGTGGGTGCAGCCATCAGTGCCGGCCTGGGACTGGCCTTTGCCGTCACCCCCCTCCTGCTCGACACACCACTGGCGGGCATGGTACCGGTGAGTGATGCCTGGATCGTTCTGCTGCTCTCTGGGATCCTGGTGGTAACTCCGCTGCACAGCCTCAGAGATGCGGTCAGCGAACTCGGTGGCGTAGCCGCTAGATCCACGGTCCGCCAGGCAGTGCTGAACATCGTCTTGCAGGAACTGAATGCACAGGGAATCCGCCTGGTTGACGACACCGTGTTCACCTCAGGACGGGCTGTTCAGGGGTTGCTGTACATCGATCCCGGCACGGCTCTTTCGGCGTTGGATGTGGATCTCCTGCGGGATCAGCTGGAGCGGACCTGCCGTCAACGCTTCGAGAATCTTGCTCTGGAACTGGTGCTGACCTGCCGTGATCCTCTCTGAGGGAAAGAAAAAGAGAAAGGCAAGACCAATCGCCTTTGGCAGTCAATCAACTGCATGTCCGGCCTGCACATAACGTTTGGTTTCAGAATCGCCTAGGCCAGCGGACTAACCGAGATCTCTTCTCAGTGTAGGAGAAGCAAAATGGAATGAACGCCAGTGATGCCACGTCACGCAAGCCGATACTTCGCGCTACTGCTTTCAGGGGCGTCGTTCCTGGCTGGAGCAATGCTTCATCCCTCTCCTGGCACAGCCCAGAGCATCCCACCCGATCAGAAACCCCTGTACGAACTGGAAACCGATTGTTCGATCAAGATGGGGCCGATTCAGAAATGCCGGGTGGATGTCTACGATCAGGGCACTGTGACCTACTACCGACACCGGATCGGCACGCAGGTTGAGCTGATCAGAATCTCCGATGACCCTGAGAATCGCATCGAACGTTTCGACCCCAAGGCAAAAGCCTGGGTTTCTGTCGCGTCAGCGTCTGGGCAATTCTCAACCAATACGATCTGCTTTAACGGGCGTGAGTTCTGCGTGATCAATCCTAACTTTCTCAACAGCCTCTACGAGCAGCACCCTGGCAAATACAGAGAGCGTGATCGAGTCGAGGTGATGTTTGACACCAACGGCAGAGTGAAGGCTTCCTGCTTTGATGACGGCTGCGGCCAGCCCATTGGAGCCGAACTGTGAGACGTATCCAATCCTCCGGATTCACTCTTGCGGCGTCATCACTCCTGCTGAGCGCGATGGTGGCCATGCCCTGTGGCGCTGAAACTCTCCCAACTGAATCACTGGGATGGACCCAGAGTCATGCCAGCGGGATCAACCCTTCGCCCGGGCACGAACGGCTCAATCGAGAGTTGGCAAAAAAAGGCGGAGGAAGCAGAGGTGGCGGCGGTAGCAGAGGCAGGCGAGGGCGAAGCGGAATCAGAATCGGGCCCAGTAGGGGCGGTCGAACGGGTTTCGGTCGACAGGGAATCAACCGGGGGAGTTACCGGCCCAGCAGTGGCTGGGGCCGCAGCAGCCATGGCCTCCGAAACCTCCCCCGAAGTAGCAGCAGAATTATCTGGCGGGGCAGGGGATCGTCCGGCGCCGTCTGGGGGAGGGCCCGCCGGCCAACCACGCTCATCCGGCGGACTCCAGGGTGGGCGCGGCAGGGCTGGCGCCGGGCCCGTCCCTGGGGCTGGGGCTGGTACGGACGCTCGCGCAGACCCAGCTGGGGGTGGTGGGATTCCAGGGCAGTGGGTTGGGGCCTCGGGGCCCTGGCGGCCTCATCGCTGATCAACAACCTGATCGACGCCGCCGTCGACTCCGGCAATCCCACCGTGATCGTTCCCGATACGCAGCTGGGCCTCCGTTACGAGAGTATTCAGCCGGTCGACAGCACATCAACCACGTTCTGGGCCGAGCGAGAGAACACCATTTTTCAGCTCACCGCAGACTGCGAACAGGGCCTGCTGGATGGGGAGCCACCGGCCACCCCAGAAGAAGCCCAGTTGCTCAATGCCTCGTGCCAGGTGGCATTTGGAGAATAAGGCTGGCCCTGGAGCCAGCAGTAGACGCTCAGTGGGAATGCAGCATCCAAGCCATTTCGTCAAGGACGACAATACGTTTTCCACAGAACAGAGAGCGGACTACCTGCGCATCGCCGATCAGGTTGCCAGAGAGCTCGGCAGTGAGATTCCTGGCCGGATCAGCCCAGCAACAACCGAGGCACAAACAAGCACCTCTGCTTTCACACTCTGAATTCACAGTTCCTCGCCCCTGCACAAATCATGATCTGAACGGAATCACGGCTAGATTGCCAGTCACACCTGAGCATCAGCAGAGGCCATCACCTTGAACAGTCCAAGCCTGTCGGCAGCGGTGTTTGACACGAAACCCTACGATCGCATTCACCTTCCCGCGGCAACGGGCGCAGACGTTCAGCTGCGTTTCCTGAACTTTCGCCTCACTTCCGAAACCGCCGCCGCGGCACTTGGCGACCGTGCCGTTTGCGCCTTTGTCAACGACACTGTGGACAGGGATTGCCTCCAGCAGCTTTCCTCTCAAGGCACCGAACTACTGGCCCTACGCTGCACAGGATTCAATCATGTGGATCTCTCCGCAGCTCGTGACCATGGCATCACTGTCACCCGGGTTCCAACCTATTCGCCCAACGCTGTAGCGGAACATGCTGTGGCGTTGCTGCTCACTCTCAACCGCAGGATCCACCGCGCCTTCAATCGCGTTCGAGAGTTGAATTTCTCCCTGCAGGGGCTAGTGGGCTTTGATCTGAACGCCAAAACTGCAGGCATTGTCGGAACCGGCAAAATCGGCCGCATTGTTGCTCGCATCCTGCGCGGCTTTGGGATGGTGGTTGTAGCCTACGACCCCTACCCTGATGCAGCATGGGCAGCTCGTGAAGGCATCACTTACGTGGATCCATTCACCTTGGCAAGCCTCAGTGATGTGATTTCCCTCCACATCCCACTCACTCCCGAAACACACCACATCATCCGCCGCGAAACCATAGAACGCATGAAGCCCGGAGTCGTCTTGGTAAATGTGAGTAGGGGAGCACTCATCGATACTGCAGCCTTGATCGATGCACTGAAATCCGGCCGTCTGGGTGGCGTAGCTCTTGACGTCTACGAAGAGGAGGAAGGCGTATTCTTCGAGGATCTCTCCGGAACCGTGCTGCAGGATGATCTTCTGGCACGAATGCTGACCTTTCCGAATGTGCTGATCACAGCTCATCAGGCCTTTCTCACCCATGAAGCACTGATGGACATCGCTCGCACCACAGGGGCAAATCTTCGGGCTCTTGCAGCAGGAGGTTCCTTCGTGGATGGCTCCGTGCTCACGTGACCCCCCCCCTCAACAACTCCATGACCAAGTCCACGAATGGAAGGAGCCACCCGATCGGCGCCACTGTGGAGCGCGGTGGGGCCAACTTCTGCCTGTTTTCCAGAACGGCATCGGCTGTGGAGCTGCTGTTGTTCGACGGGGTGAACGATTCTCACCCATCACAGGTGGTGACGCTGGATCCGTTGGAGCATCGCACCTACCACTATTGGCACGCTTTTGTGGCAGGGGTGGAAGCCGGTCAGCTGTATGGCTACCGCGTCCACGGGCCGTGGGACCCTTCGCGCGGGTTGTGCTTCGATGCTGCGAAGGTGTTGCTCGATCCCTATGGACGCGCTGTGGCCATAACAGAAGGTACGGGATTGATGAAAAGTGTGGTTGTTGATCCAGGAGCCTACGATTGGCAGGGTGATCAACCTTTGCGCCATCCCTGTGCCCGCACGATCATCTATGAAATGCATATCCGTGGCTTCACGGCCCATCCGAGTTCCGGAGTTTCCGAGGAGAAGCGAGGAACCTATGCCGGTCTGATCGCCAAGATTCCCTATCTCCAGGATCTCGGCATCACTGCTGTGGAGCTGTTACCGGTGTTCGCCTTTGATCGCCAGGCTGCACCCGCTGGTCAGACGAACTACTGGGGCTACCAGCCCCTGGGATTCTTCGCCCCCCATCCCGGCTACAGCTGTGGGGACGACCCGCTGGCGGCTGTCAACCAATTCCGCGACATGGTGAAGGCCCTGCATCGTGCAGGGATTGAGGTGATTCTCGATGTGGTGTTCAACCACACGGCCGAGGGAGGATTGAACGGGCCCACCTTCTGCTTCCGGGGAATCGACAATCCCAATTACTACCTGCTCAAGGACGGCGGGAGTCAATACGCCGACTACTCAGGCTGTGGGAACAGCCTGAATGCCAACCACCCTGTTGTGCGACGGATGATTATCGACAGCCTTCGTTACTGGGTTGGCGAGATGCACGTCGATGGCTTTCGTTTTGACCTTGCCTCCATCCTCGCCCGCGATTCGGCCGGGAATGTGCTTCCCAATCCCCCGGTTCTCTGGGACATTGAGTCGGACCCGCAGCTGGCGGGCACCAAGCTGATTGCTGAAGCCTGGGATGCGGCGGGGCTCTATCAGGTTGGCAGTTTCGTTGGCGACAGCTGGCGTGAATGGAACGGCCGTTTCCGCGACGATGCCCGTGATTTCTTTCGCAGCACACCGGGTTCCTTAGGACGATTCGCCGACCGACTGATTGGCAGCCCCCAAATCTACGGGCATAAAGAGCGTGAAGCGGAGCAAAGTATCAATTTCGTGACCTGTCACGATGGATTCACGCTCAACGATCTGGTTTCCTACAACCACAAGCATAATGAGGCCAATGGGGAACAGAATCGCGACGGCTGCGACGACAACCGTAGCTGGAACTGTGGCGTGGAAGGACCAAGCAACGACCCCGCAGTGGAACAGTTGCGGGCTCGGCAGATCCGGAACTTCATCGCTGTCACCCTGCTGTCTCTGGGCATCCCCATGCTGCTGATGGGCGATGAGGTCAGACGCTCCCAGCACGGCAACAACAACAGCTATGGGATGGATGATCCCGTGAACTGGTTCGACTGGACCCTGCTGCAACAGCATGCCGATCTGCATCGTTTTGTGAAACTGATGATCAGCCGACGATTGCTACGCGACCTTCACTCGGAACAGGAACGAACCCCCCTGAATGTTCTGATCCGTGATGCCACCAAGGCCTGGCATGGCAGTCGTCTCAACAACCCCGACTGGGGGGAGGACTCACACAGCATTGGCCTCACAATTCAGCTGAAGCGTGAAAACAGCTGGCTTCATCTGATCCTGAATGGCTACTGGAAGCCCCTTGACTTCGAGCTTCCCTTGATCGGCACAAACACTGTCACATCATGGCGGCGCTGGTTAGACACATCGCTCGCTTCTCCCAACGATATCGTGCCTTGGGAGATGGCCCCATCACACAGCGGGAATACATACGCAGCCGCAGAACGATCCGTCGTCGTTCTTTATACGACTGGATGAGGCATGCAACTGCGCGCGATCAGGCCCTCTTCGTCGGCCGCAATCCTCAGCAGATCCACGGGCCTGAGCCAGGCCACGGCCTCCTCCAGTTCGGCCAGCAGGGCATCGTCGTGCTCGCCGATGCCTCCGGTGAGGGCGATCACATCCACACCCCCGAGGCACGCCGCCATCGCACCGATACCGGCCAGAAGTCTGTGCCGGAACACCGCCAGAGCCAACAAGGCCCCCTCGTGGCCAGCAGTGGCAGCAACCCTCAACTCCCGCATGTCGGCACTCAGACCGGAGAGGCCGAGCAGACCGCTCTCGGTCTGAAGGCCGCGCTCGAGGAGCGCCGGCGACAGGCCCTGCTCCAGCAGGTGCAGCAGCACTCCCGGATCCACAGAGCCACTGCGGGTGGCCATCACCAGGCCCTCCATCGGCGTGTAACCCATGGTGGTGTCGAGGCTGCGGCCAGCTCGGATGGCGCAGAGCGAGCAGCCGGCCCCCAGATGGCAGCTGATCAGACGAAGGGGCTGAGCAGCCGTCCTCGGACGATCGGCATAGAGCCGACTGACCGTTTCACTGACATGCTGATGGCTCAATCCATGGAAGCCAAAGCGGCGCAGGCCCTGAGTCCGCCAGGCCTGGGGCAGGGCATAGGTGCTGGCCTCGGGTGGCAGGGTGCAGTGGAAGGCGGTGTCAAAGCAGGCCCACTGGGGAAGCTGAGGCCGCCAGTTGCCCACCCAGCCCATCACCCTCAGGGCCGGACCGTTGTGCAGCGGTGCCAGGGGCACCAGCTGCTCGAGAGCCTTGAGAGCCTCCGGGTCGAGCAGGGTGGGACCGATGAACCGCTCGCCGCCATGAACCACGCGGTGGGCCACCAGAAGCAGATCGACCTGCAGAGCCTCCAGCGCTGCGGGCAACCAGCCTGCGAGCACCTGCTCCAAAGCACCGACGGCGCGACTGTCCTCCCCGATTGCCGCTGCGGCAGCGTCGCCGTCCTGGTCGCCGGGGTGCCAGGGGCGCTGATCACGCCAGAGGCAGGCTCCATCTGGAGTGAACAGGGCAGCCTTGAGGCTGGAGCTACCCGCATTGAGAACCAGGAGCGCTACATCTGGCGCAGGAATCTGGCCAGCCATACCTAGGTCGCGACCGGCAGGGTCCAACGCCAGTCGGTGACTTCCGGTGCATCCATTCCGTGGGTATGGGCGTACTCACGGTGCCGAAGAATCGCCTCCTTCATGCGTTCCTTGAGGTGGGCGGCCCGGGAGCCAAGCGACGGAACACGATCGATCACATCCATCACCAGGTTGAAACGATCAATCTGGTTGTTCATCGCCAGCTCCAGCGGCGTGTTGATGTTGCCCTTTTCCTTGTAGCCGCGCACGTGGAAATTGGAATGGTTCGTGCGGCGATAAGTGAGGCGGTGAATCAGCCACGGATAGCCGTGGAAGTTGAAGATCACCGGCTTGTCGGTGGTGAAGATCGTATCGAAATCGCGATCCGACAAGCCATGGGGATGCTCCGTGGGCTGGGTGAGGGCAAACAGCTTGACCACATTGACAACCCGGATCTTGAGTTGCGGAATCTCAAGGCGGAGGATCTCCACGGCTGCCAGGGTCTCCTTGGAGGGAATGTCGCCGGCGCAGGCCATCACCACATCCGGATCATCAGGCTCAGTTCCGCAATCGTCGTTGCTGGCCCAGCGCACGATGCCGATGCCCTTGGCCACATGGACACGGGCTTGCTCCAGGGTGAGATACTGGAGGTGCTTCTGCTTATCGGAGACGATGATGTTGCACACGTTCGGCTCCAGCAGCGCCTCTTCAGCCACCGCCAGCAGGCAGTTGGCATCGGGCGGCAGATAGACCCGAACCACTTCACCGCTCTTGTTACCGGCCAGGTCGATGAAACCCGGGTCCTGATGGGTGAAACCGTTGTGATCCTGCCGCCAGACGGTGGAAGAAATCAGACAGTTCCAGGCACCGATCGGGGCGCGCCAGGGAGCGTGATGAATGCACGACTCCAGCCACTTGGCGTGTTGATTGAACATCGAGGCGATCACATGCGCGAAAGCTTCGTAGGTGTGGAAGAAGCCATAGCGTCCCGTCAGCAGATAGCCCTCCATCATTCCCACCAGGGTGTGCTCGGAGAGCATCTCCACCACCCGTCCGTCGCGGGCGAGTTCACTGCCGCCGGCATCCTCCGGCAGGAGTTCCTCCATCCAGACTTTCTTGCTCACCTCGTAGATGGCCTGAAGGCGGTTGGAGGAGGTTTCATCAGGGCCGAACACCCGCAGGGAATCGGGGTTGCGGGCGATCGTGTCACGCAGCAGGGCTCCGAGAGCGGCCGTGTTCTCGTACTCCGTCTGACCCGGCTGCTCCACCGGCACGGCATAAGCCTCGATCGGCGCCAGCCGCAGGCTGCGGCGCAGTTGGCCGCCATTGGCATGGGGGCTTGAGCCCATGCGGCGATCACCCCGGGGGGAAAGCGTCTGCAGGTCGGAGCGGAGGGTTCCGTTGGCATCGAACAACTCGTCGGGCCGGTAACTCCGCAGCCAGCTCTCGAGCATGGCCAGCTGTTCCGGATCCTTGTTGGGCGCCGCCAGCGGCACCTGGTGGGAACGCCAGAATCCTTCCAGTTTCTTGCCGTGGAATTCCTGCGGACCGGTCCAGCCCTTGGGGGAGCGAAGCACGATCATGGGCCAGGCTGGTCGCAGGGCCTCAGCAGATGTGCGGCAGTCCTCCCGCACCCGCTGGATTGTCCCAATGGCCTGATCCATGGCATCGGCCATGGCGCGATGCATCGCCATGGGCTCACTGCCCTCCACGAAGATCGGCTCCCAGCCATAGCCCCGCATCAGGCTCTCGAGCTCCTGGTGGGGAATGCGGGCCAGCAAGGTGGGATTGGCGATCTTGTAACCGTTCAGGTGCAACACCGGCAGTACGGCGCCATCACTGATCGGGTTGAGGAACTTGTTGATGTGCCAGGAGGTGGCCAGGGGTCCGGTTTCAGCCTCACCGTCCCCGACGCAGGCGAGGGCGATCAGGTTCGGATTGTCGAACACCGCCCCGCAGGCGTGCGACAGCACATAGCCCAGCTCACCACCTTCGTGGATCGAGCCTGGGGTTTCGGGGGTGCAGTGGGAACCGATATGGCCCGGAAAGGAAAACTGCTTGAAGAAGCGCCGCATCCCCTCGGCATCCTGTGATTTGTCGGGATAAACCTCGCTGTAGCTTCCATCGAGGTAGGTGGGCCCCAGCACCCCCGGAGCGCCGTGGCCCGGACCGGAGAGGTAGATCATCTCCAGGTCGTGATGACGGATCACCCTGTTGGCATGGGCCCAGATGAACGCCTGGCCCGGACTGGAACCCCAGTGACCCAGCAGACGCTTCTTGATGTGCTCAAAGCGCAGGGGTTCCGCCAGCAGGGGGTTGTCCTGGAGATAGATCATCCCCACGGCAAGGTAGTTGGCGGCACGCCACCAGGCGTCGACAAGATTCAGCTCCTGGTCACGATCGAGGTCCATAGGAGCAGCAAGCGATTCTCACTATCTTCGCATGCCGCTGAAGCCTTGATAGGCATATCCTAACCACGCGTTAACGCCTGACGCATCGGCGTAGAAGTCCAGAGAGGAGTTCCAGGGAGAGCTGTTGATTCAGAAAGCGAAAACAGCTGGATCAAGGGCAGCCAGCGGCCAGCCAGTTGCGAGGAAACCTCTGCGCAGAAGAATCAAATCCACCAGGACACACTGTTCAGCAGATTAAATCTACTTGAAGCAGCTTTAGCGCCAGAGAAGAAGCCCGAAAACCATTCAAAACGCCTACACGACTGCTGCAGAGCCACAACCACCCCAACACAGCCTCAGGCCGCCCCGCCCCTGCTGCAATGCCATCCATGAAGGGAAGCGCCAACCTGAAAGCCTAAACACCTATCCGCGGTAGCCAGAGACCGTCAGCAGCACTCCGCTGCGGATGGAGAACACTCGCTACCTGGCCCGAGACCGCTCCGGAATACGCCGCCAAAGACCTCACGCTCAGTCGCAGGCAAGACCATGACAAGGTCACCCAGAGGGCCAAGCCAGAATCACTATCGATTGAAGAAATCGCTTGAAGAAAGAGTCCAGAATTGACGCCTGAAGGCCCATCGCTCAGGGGCATGATTCCCGCGATCGCTACAGTCTAAGCCTCAATATTCTCATGCATCTTCAGCACGGTTGAACATCGTTGCCAAGCCTTGCAATCCAAGCTCCAGAATCGATTGACCATCCCACCGGATCGGTCAAGGCTGAAGCGCAGCTCCACCTGAACCGACAGCAGAGGCCCCCACGCATCATTCGGCCCGGTGCTGGTCCAGCAAGCCCTGCAGATCGGCTTCCCACTGCACCCGTTCGGCGGGGTCCCCCACCAGGGTGAGCGCGCCGCTTTCAGGCCACCAGTTCAGCCGCAGATTGGTCTGCTGCTCGTCAAACACAAACAGTTCGTAGGCCCCCTTGTGCTCCCAGTGGCCGGGATGGCCGAGGCGCTCCACGAGGCTGCGCAACTCCTCCAGGGTTCCGGAAAACTGCATGGACGGACCTTCATGAAGCTGAGGGAACGCTAAGCACAATTTCGGCCGCTTTCCACAGGAGGCCAGGCCAACCCCCAGCCTCCAAGGCTCAGTTCTGCCCTCGCCTGAGCAGATCAGCGAATCTTGCCGATCTGCCGTCCCACCTGCTCGATCTTCTGGTAGTCCGACGCCTGGGCCTGGGTGAACTGCTGGGCGCCGAACAGCTCAAGAATCTGCTTCTGCTCGGGATCCTTCGGCCTCCAGCTCACGATCGCCGCCTGGATACGGCCCGTGAAGCCCTTGCCAAAGCGCTTGTCCAGGCCTGGCTGGGCGATCCAGTGGTAATCGGGGTAGGGCGGTGTACGCCAGATCGCGATCACCTTGCTTCGGTTCACCTTGCCCTCCCGCAGGCTGCTCTTCCAGACCTGCTCATTCACCACGCCGGCCTGATACGCACCGCTCTGCACCAGGGCGATCGTGGCGTCGTGGCTGCCACTGAACCCCGGTGCACCCCCGGCGAAGGATTTGAGGCTCACACCGGCCTGATTGAGGAAATACTGGGGCATCAGCCGGCCGGAGGTGGAACTCTCGGACCCGAAGGTGAAGCGCTTGCCCTTGAGAGCCGTCAGGCCCTTCTGGTTGCTGAGGGGCTTGAGGCCACTGGCGGTGTTGGCGATGAACACGCTGTGGAACGCGGCATCGATGTCGCGCTGGGCAATCACCGTCGCCCCCGGCTTCTGCAGACGGGCCTGCACGCCGGTGAGGCCACCGAACCAGACCAGATCGAGATTGCCGGTGCGGAATGCACTCACGGCAGCGGTGTAGTCGGTCATGGGCACGTACTTCACCGGCACGCCCAATTGCTGACCCAGCTCATCGGCCACCAGGCCGTAGAGCCGATTCAGCTTCTCGGGGTTCTGGTCGGGGATGGCGCTGATACGCAGCACGGTCTGCTGGGCCTCAGCCCGGCTCAGCAGCGGAGCGGCCTGGGGGTTGAGCGGAGGCAGGACCGCCGGCAGCAGGGCCAGGGAGAGACCTGCCAGCACGGCGGTCCAGCGGGCGCGGGGCGTCATGGTTGGTTGCAAGGGTGGAAAAAACCGCGCTGCAGCGGCAGCGCCGCAAGATCAGAGGGTGGCCAGGCAACGCTGGAGACGCCCGAGGCCGTCGTTGATCGTGGCAGGCGAAGCGGCGCACGACAGACGGATGCAACGATCATCTCCGAAAGCCACACCCGGCACCACCGCCAGGCCCACCTCCTCCAGCAGCAGCCTGCAGAGCGCCATCGAATCGAGGCCATAGGAGCTCACGTCCGGGAAGGCGTAGAAAGCCCCCTGCGGCGCGCGCAGGGTCACACCCGCAATCGCCTGCAGGCCTTCGGTGAGCAGAGTGCGGCGCTGATTGAACTGCTCTGCCATCGCGATCACGCAGTCGCGCGGGCCGCTCACCGCGGCCAGGGCTCCGTACTGGGCAAAGCTGCAGACATTGCTGGTGCTCTGGCTCTGCAGGGCGCTGGCGGCGGCCACCACGGCCCGGGGCCCCGCCAGCCAGCCGATGCGCCAGCCGGTCATCGCCCAGCCCTTGGCGAAGCCGTTGACAATGAAAATCCGGTCGGCCAGATCGGGGGCCACCGCCGCGAAGCTGTGGTGGCTGTGGCCCGGGGCCAGCAGGAATTCATAAATTTCATCGCAGACCACAGCCACATGGGGATGGCGGCGCAGCACCGCGGCGATCGCCTCGAGATCAGCCCGGCTGAGCACCATGCCGGTGGGGTTGGAGGGGCTGTTCAGCACCAGCAACTTGCTGGCTGGCGTGATGGCGGCGTCCAGCTGCTCGGCCCGCAGGCGGAAGCCTGCGCTGGCATCACTGGGCAGCAGCTTCACCGAAGCACCGGCCAGCTGGGCGAGTTCCGGGTAGCTGAGCCAGTAGGGGGAGGGAAGCAACACCTCATCGCCAGGGCCCAGCAGTACCTGGAAGAGGTTGTAGAGCGCCTGCTTGCCACCGTTGGTCACCAGCACCTGGTCACTGCTGGTGGACACCCCGTTCTCCGCCGAGAGCTTGGTGGCGATCGCCTGGCGCAGCTCCGGCTCACCAGCGGCTGGGCCATAGCGGGTATGACCGCTCTCGAGGGCGTCCGCTGCGGCCGTGCGGATGAAGGCTGGCGTATCGAAATCAGGTTCGCCGGCACTGAGGCTGCAGATATCCCGCCCCTCAGAGCGCAGCTGCTTGGCTTTGGCGGCGATCGCCAGGGTGAGAGAGGGCTGCAACGCCTGCGCCCGGGCAGACAGCGTCAACGGGGCCGGCATGGGACAGGCGCGCCAACGGGGCGCAGCTTCGGCGAAGGGGTCATCCTGCCCTATGCCCCGCAGCCTTCGGCCTGGGCCCTTCACCAATCGCCACGCCGCCCATCAGGAGCATGCCCGTGAGGTCCTGGTAGCCAGGGTGACGGCAGTTCCGGTCGCGTCGATGGAGATTCAAAGCGTTCTGCTACGGGGTTCGCGGAGTAGGCCGCGGCGTCGCTCTCCATGACATCGCCTGCAACCGGACCCGGAATGGAGAACGCCTCCCAGGTCACTGCCTACGGACTGCTGCAGCCTCTGCTGCCCGAGGCACCCCGGCCCAGCAGTCTTCTTGAGCGCCTCCTTCCGACCAGCGGAACCCTGCACGCCCTCACGGATCCCTGGATCGCCGGACGTTCCCATCTGGCCGAGCTTTTCTGCGGCTTGCGATCGGTGGGCCAGGTCATCCTGATCAACAATCCCCTCAGTGGGGCTGTGCTGCTGCTCGCACTGTTGCTGCAGTCCGGCTGGATGGCCGCATTCGCGGTGCTCGGCATGCCGGTGCCCATGCCATGGAAATCGCCATGGCATGGGATCCCTCCTCCAGGAGGCAGGGGATCGTGGGCTTCAACGGGGCCTTGGGGGGATGCGCCCTTGCCTTGGTTGCGCCCCCTGCTGGCCCCGCCCTGGTGCTCTGGTTGGTGTTGGTACCGCTCGCGGGTGCATTGAGTGCGGCCTGCCTGGAGGGGCTGAGGAGCTGGTGGTTTGGGAGGACCGGGTTGCCTCCCCTTTCCCTGCCGGCTTGCCTGATCGGCTGGCTGCTGCCGCTGCTGCTGGCTGGTCTCGGCGCAATCGGCATCCAGACCGATCCGGTGGAACCATCACTTTCATTGTCCGCTTCCTTGCCCTTTGCCGGGGAGGGTTCCCCCTTGCCATGGCTGGTGCAAGGTGTTGTACGGGGTTTCGGTCAGGTTTTTCTCTGTACAGGATTACCCAGCGGAATGCTGGTGCTCCTGTCGGTCCTTTTGGCCAGTCCAGTGGCGGCACTCCTCGGGGCCCTGGGGGCACTGACAGCAGCTCTGACAGGCCTTCTGCTGGGGCTGAACTCGTGGGAAGAGGTGATCTCAGGAGCGTACGGTTTCAACGCTGTCCTGGCTGCGATCGCCTTGGGCGGCATCTTTTTTGCACCCACCCGCCGGAGTGTGCCGATCGCCATCGCCGGTGCCGCTCTCACCATTCCGCTGGAGCGGATCCTTCTGGCACCCTTGACCAGGGTTGGCTTGCCCCTCTCCTCACTCCCCTTCGTCCTCGCCACCTGGCTGATGCTTGTGATGGTGCGGCGAAGACTGCCGGCCCTGGTTCCGGTGGCCCTTCACGCGATCCTCACCCCCGAGGAGCATCGCCGTCGTTTTCGAGTGGCCCGCCGCCTGCTGGCCGACTTCCGCCACCGCCTGCACCATGCCGCCTCCCCGGGTACGGGTCCAGGTCCATCTCTGGCCTCCTTCATGCAACCCGCTCTGGTGGCGAAATGGCTGGAGCTCTTTCGCCAGCTCGACCTCGATTCCAGCGGCTGTCTTTCCTTGAAGGAGTTACGGCGCGCCCTGGCGGGCGATTGTGCTCAACAGAGTCCTGCGGAGGTCAGAGCGTTGCTGGATCGGGTGCTGCAGCACATGGACCTGAACAGGGACGGCCGCCTGGATGCAGCGGAATTCGTGGAAATGGTCCTGCGGCTGCAGCGCCTTTCCCAGGGCCATGAACGCCTGCTGACCTACCTGCTGCCCGTCGATGCCAATGCCGATGGTCACCTCGATCGGGCTGAACTCCAGCGGCTGTTGCGCAGTGTCGGTGCCCGTCCCCTACAGCCCGAAGAGGAGGTCAGAATCTTCGGTCCGCAGCAGCGCCCCCTGACCTGGGGTGAATTTGTGGATCTACTTCTGCTCAGCTGAACCACTCATGTGAGCCGTAGGGTCATGGTCGGCGGATCTCCGATGCCCCGAGACAGGATTCCGCGGAACATTTCGCTGCCTATGAACCCTTTGATCCCCTCCCAGGAGGGCCAGCAGCCGGATGTCTTCCAGGCCGAGCGCTACAGCCCGGCCCTGCAGCCCACCAGAGACGCTTCACTCGCTGAATTCGCAGCCGCCTGTGCCGGTTGCCGCCGCTGTGGTCTGGCGCTGGGGCGCCAACAGGTGGTGATCAGCCGGGGGAATCCCAGCTCCCGCCTGATGGTGATCGGTGAGGGGCCCGGGGCCCAGGAAGACGCCACGGGGCTGCCTTTCGTGGGGCGCGCCGGCCAGCTGCTCGACCAGATGCTGGCGAGTGTGGGGTTGGACAGCAACCGGGATGCCTACATCTGCAACGTGGTGAAGTGCCGCCCACCCGACAACCGCAAGCCCACAGCCGAGGAGATGGCGGCATGCCTCCCCTGGCTGGAACGGCAGATCCAGCTGGTGGATCCAGCGGTGATCGTGCTGGCCGGCGCCACCGCCCTGGAAGGGGTGCTGGGGGTGAAGGGGGGGATCACCAAGCTGCGAGGCCAGTGGCGCCAGGGCAGCGGCACGGTGCTGGGTGGCCGCTGGCTGATGCCGCTGTTCCACCCCTCCTACCTGCTGCGCAATCCCTCCCGGCAGCAGGGCAGCCCCAAGTGGTTCACCTGGCAGGACCTGCAGGAGGTGCGGCGGCGCCTGGGTGAACTGGAGGCCGCCGCGGCCGGCAGTTCCCAGGGCGATCCGGCGTGAAGACCGCTCGCATGGCAGCAGGTCAATGCAGGCGCCTGCTGGTGGGGGCTGTGCTCGCGCCACTGCTCGCCGCCTGCGGCAGGCCACCGCAGGCCGAGAAGGCTGCGCCGCTCTATCGCTTCCGCGACACCCGCGACCTGGTGAGCCTGGTGGAGGACGGTGCGGCCCACCTGGAGCAGAAGGGTCTGCAGGCCCTCAAGGACTTCTCCAGGCCAGGGTCACGCTGGCTCCATGGCAACGACTATCTGTTTGTCTACGACGCCGATGGCACCAACCTCTTTCATCCCATTTTCCCTGAATTTCAAGGCCGCAACATGGGTCAGCTGCGCGATGTGACAGGCCAGCCGGTGGTGGATCGGATCGTGGCTATGGCCCGCAGGCCGGGGCCCAGGGCCAGCGGGTCAACGACGCCGACTGGCAGGAGCCGGAGATGGCCTCGGTACAGGGGGGGCTGCTCGCCGACGGCCTGACGGTGACCCTTTCGGGCCTGCTGGGCGGCATGGCCTCCGACACGTCCGCCAGCAACGTGGCCCTCAGCCAGGCCTCCGGGGCAACCAGCCGGGTGCTCGCCTACTGGGCTGGCGGCCTGTTCGCCCTGCTGGCATTCTCGCCGCGCCTCACCGCCGTGCTGGCCCTGATCCCCGACCCCGTTGTGGGGGCGATCCTGGTGTACATCATCGCCCTGGTGATCAGCTCGGGCCTGCGGATGATGGTCAGCAAGCCGCTCAGCCCCGCATCCGGCTACGTGCTGGGAACGGCCCTGGTGGTGGGCCTGAGTCTGGATATCCTGCCCCAGCTTTACCTCCACCTGCCGGCCTGGCTGCGCCCCCTGTTCAGCTCCTCACTCACCCTGTCCACGGTGGTGGCGATCCTGCTCACCCAGCTGCTGCGATTGCTGCAGCGTCCAGCCGCCAGCTGACGGTTCTGTGTGACAGGCTTGGCGCGTCTTCCGGCCCCACAGCGATGACCGCCGCCCCGGCCCGCAACCCAAGCGCCGCCGACAGCGCAGTGAACAGCGCCGCCCACAGTGCCGATGCGGCCATTCCCGACTGGGCCAACAACCCTCGCTACGACACGGTGATCCGCCGTCGCAAGACCCGCAGCGTGCGGGTAGGCGACGTGTTGGTGGGCAGCGACCACCCGGTGGTGGTGCAGTCGATGATCAACGAGGACACCCTCGACATCCCTGGCGCAACCGCCGGCATCCGCCGCCTGCATGAAGCCGGCTGTGAGATCGTGCGCCTCACAGTGCCGAGCCTCGCCCATGCCAAGGCGGTGGGCGAGATCCGCAAACGCCTGGAAGACAGCTACCGCCCGGTACCGCTGGTGGCTGACGTGCACCACAACGGCATGAAGATCGCCCTGGAGGTGGCCCAGCACGTCGACAAGGTGCGGATCAACCCAGGGCTCTACGTGTTCGACAAGCCCGACCCGAACCGCACCGAATTCACCCCCGAGGAGGTGGCCGCCATCGGCGAGCGCATCCAGACCACCCTCGAACCGCTCGTGAGCCTGCTCAAGGAGCAGGACAAGGGCCTGCGCATCGGTGTGAACCACGGCTCCCTGGCGGAGCGGATGCTGTTCACCTACGGCGACACCCCTCTGGGAATGGTGGAGAGCGCGATGGAGTTCATCCACATCTGCGACCGCCTCGATTTCCACAACATCGTCGTGTCGATGAAGGCCTCGCGGGCGCCGGTGATGCTGGCCGCCTACCGGATGATGGCCGACCGCATGGATGCCGAGGGCTTCCACTACCCGCTTCACCTTGGAGTGACCGAGGCGGGTGACGGCGACTACGGCCGCATCAAGAGCACCGCCGGCATCGCCACCCTGCTGGCCGAGGGGCTTGGTGACACGATCCGCGTGTCGCTCACCGAGGCGCCGGAGAAGGAGATCCCTGTCTGCTACTCGATCCTGCAGGCCCTGGGGCTGCGCAAGACGATGGTGGAGTACGTGGCCTGCCCCAGCTGCGGCCGCACCCTCTTCAACCTGGAGGAGGTGCTGCACAAGGTGCGCTCCGCCACCGCCCACCTCACGGGTCTGGACATCGCCGTGATGGGCTGCATCGTAAACGGCCCCGGCGAGATGGCCGATGCCGACTACGGCTACGTGGGCAAGACCCCCGGCACCATCTCCCTGTACCGCGGCCGCGAGGAGATCCGCCGGGTGCCGGAGGCCGAGGGGGTGGAGGCGCTGATCGCCCTGATCCGCGAGGACGGCCGCTGGGTGGATCCCTGAACCTTCGCCGGTGATGGTGCGGAGATCCGTTACGACGGAATCGGCCACGGGGGTTACGTTAAAGGGACATTCACTGACGACGGGAGCGCAAGCTGATGGCCAGAGGTCGCGCCGGCATCCTGGTGCTGGTTGGCTTGAGCGCCTGTGCGGCCACTGCCGTCATGGCCCGCGAACTGGTGATGGCCCCCGGAGGCAGTCCCCTGGTGAGCGACAGCCCCAAGGAGGTGATGGACCAGGCCTGGCAGATCGTCTTCCGGGATTATCTGGACACCACCGGCAAGTACACCCCCGATCGCTGGCGGCAGCTGCGTCGCGACATCCTGGCCAAGAGTTACGGCAACCCCAAGGAGGCCTATGAGGCCATCCGCGGCATGCTGGGCAGCCTTGACGACCCTTACACCCGTTTCCTGGATCCACGGGAATTCAAGGAGATGCAGATCGACACCTCCGGAGAGCTCTCCGGGGTGGGAATCCAGTTGAGCATTGACAAGGAGACCAAGGAATTGATCGTGGTGAGCCCGATCGACGGGTCACCGGCCTCCAGAGCGGGGGTGCAGCCGAAGGATGTGATCACGGCGATCGACGGCAAGACGACCAAGGGCATGACCACCGAGGATGCGGTCAAGCTGATCCGCGGCCAGGCCGGAAGCAAGGTGAATCTCACGCTGCGCCGCAAAGGTCAATTGATTGAGGTGCCACTGATGCGGGCGAGGATTGAACTGCACGCGGTGGATCATCAGATCAACACAACCCGGGAAGGCCTCAAGGTCGGTTACATCCGCCTCAAGCAATTCAACGCCAATGCCACAAAGGATATGCGGCTGGCGGTGAAGGATCTTGAGGAGAAGGGTGTGCAGGGCTATGTACTAGACCTGCGCAGCAATCCCGGCGGCCTGCTGATGGCCAGCGTCGAGATTGCCCGGCAATGGCTGAACGAGGGCACGATCGTATCGACCAAGACCCGGGACGGCATCCAGGATGTGAAGCGGGCCACCGGCCGGGCACTCACAGAAAAGCCCCTGGTGATCCTGGTCAACGAAGGATCTGCCAGCGCCAGCGAAATTCTCTCCGGTGCTCTGCAGGACAACAAGCGGGCCGTGCTGGTCGGGCAGAAGACCTTCGGCAAAGGTTTGGTGCAATCCGTGCGTGGCCTGTCGGACGGCTCCGGCATGACCGTGACGATTGCCAAGTACCTCACACCCAGTGGCCGCGACATCCACAAGCACGGCATCGATCCCGACGTGCCGGCCAAGATGACTGAGGCGGAGGCTCAGAAGCTCAAGCTTGAGGATCTGGGTACCGCCAAGGACACCCAGTACCGGGCCGCCGAATCCACCCTGATGAAGCAGCTGCGCATCACCGCCACGTCCGGTAGCACCTACAAGCCCGGCAGCGCAAACCTGCCGGCGGCCCTGGGTAGCCGCTGAATCGGGATTCTGGGGCAACAGTCAAGCCTCATTAGGCCAGCGGGGCCCACTGCCAGCCCGTGATCCGGGCTTTGGCCTGCACGTGCCCTGAGAGACCCCATTCCTTTCAGCCATTCCCTTTGGAGCCACTGCCGTTGATCCACTGCCGCTGATCCACTGCCATCCCAGGCCTTGATGTCCAGCAGCTTCTGCCCTTGGAAAGCCACATTGTTTGTGACCCCTGTCCGATCGCAACCCCTGACTGGTGATAGGGCAGCAGGTGGATGACAGCTCAGTACCCTTCGGCCGCTGGCAGGTTTTGATGACAAAGAGGCCGCAGGGAGCTGACGATCTAAAGCTGAATGCCTAGGGTGCAAGAAGAACCTTCCGGTTCTCCGGAGTGAAACTTCAACCCAGAAGCCCAGGGGCTGCGACTGCCACGACATGAGCCTTTTCGCCAGTTACTCGAAGATCCTCGAGATCGTGGGCGACATCATCCGGGTGGAGGTTCCTGCCGGAGAAGAAGTGGGTGAGAATACACCCCGCTTCAACGATCTTGCGGTCCTGCAGAACGCCAACGGCAGTGGTTCTCTGGCCCAGGTGATTGATCTGAAGCAGGGCTCGGTGGCCCTGCAGGTGTTTCGTGGAACCAAGGGGGTCTCGACCAACTCGCAGGTACGCTTTCTCGGCCATCCGATGACGGCCACCTATTCCGACAACATCCTCGGCAGGGTGTTTCGCGGCACCGGCGAGCCGATGGATGGTGGACCCGAACTTTCGCAGGATCCCCGGGTGCCAATCGGCGGTCCATCGGTGAATCCGATGTGCCGCATCCTGGCCTCCAAGCTGATCCGCACAAACGTGCCGATGATTGATATTTACAACTGTCTGGTGGAAAGCCAGAAGATTCCGATCTTCTCCATCTCCGGCGAACCGTTCAATCCCTTCCTGGCACGGATCGGCATTCAGGCGGATGCCGATGTGGTGGTCTTCGGCGGTCTGGGCCTGATCTTCGACGACTACTACGCCTTCCGCAAGACCTTCGAAGAAGCGGGTGTCTTCCCCCGCACGGTGATGTTCGTCAATCTGGCCTCCGACCCGATCGTGGAACGGATCCTGATCCCCGACATGGCCCTGGCGGTGGCCGAGAAATTTGCCTTGGAAGAAGGAAAACGGGTGCTGGTGCTGCTCAGCGACATGACCTCCTTTGCCGATGGTCTCAAGGAGATCAGCATCGCCATGGATCAGGTACCGGCCAACCGCGGCTACCCGGGAGACCTTTACTCCCAGCTGGCGCGCCGGTACGAAAAGGCTGCCGATTACGCCAAGGGGGGCTCGGTGACGCTGCTCACCGTCACCACCATGCCTGGCGGCGATGTGACCCACCCGGTGCCGGACAACACCGGCTATATCACCGAAGGGCAGTTCTATCTGCACGACGGCATGATCGATCCCTTCGGCTCGCTGTCGCGGCTCAAGCAGAACGTGATCGGCAAGGTGACCCGGGAAGACCACAGCCAGATCATGAACACCACGATCCGGCTGTATGCCGGCGCCAGGGATGCGCAGCAGAAGCAGGCCATGGCATTCGAGCTCTCGGACTACGACCGCAAACTGATCCACTTCGGCGACCTCTTCCGTGATCGCTTCATGGACATCAATGTGGATCTACCGCTGGAGGCAGCCCTGGATCTGGCCTGGCAGACCCTGGCCGAGTGCTTCGAGCCTCAGGAGTTGCTGATGAAGCAGGAACTGATCGACAAGTACTTTCCCCATCCAGTTCCTCCGAAGCCAACTCCTGCCCAGCCAACTTCAACGCAGCCAGCTTCAACGCAACCAGATTCTTCGCAGCCAGGCTCTCCGCCATCAGGCCCGCAGACAACCACCGTCGCATGAGCAGACTCTCCCTCACCAAAGCCTCCCTCAGCCGGCAGAAGGGTCTGCTCAAGACCTATCACGACGTCTTGCCGTCCCTGGACCTCAAACGTCGTCAACTCAGTGCGGAGCGAGAAGCCGCCCGCCAGCAGCTGGAGGAGGCCCGAACCCGGGCGGCCGCCATCGAGGCGGAGGTTGGGAAATCCTGTCCGATGCTGGCCCACGAGCGGATCGACCTCTCGGATCTGGTGACCATCACCGCCGTTCATCAACAGGAGGAAAACCTGATGGGCACCCGCCTGCCGAAACTGCAAGGGGTGGACTTCCGGGTGGCCGACTATGGCTTGCTGAGCCGGCCCTTCTGGGTGGATGCCGTGGTGGGCTGGCTGCAGGAGGCCCTGCGCAATCAGCTGCAACTGCAGGTGGCCGAGCAGCGGCTGGAGCTGCTGCGACAGGCCGAGCGCAAGGTGACCCAACGGTTCAATCTGTTCGATCGGGTGCTGATCCCCCGGACCCGCAGCAACATCAGACAGATCACCATCTACCTGGCCGATGCGGAGCGCGCCGGGGTGGTGAATTCCAAGATCGCCAAACGCAAGAAACAACGGCAAACCGCCGCAGCGCCATGACGATCATTCCTCTGGCCAAACTCACGCTGTTCGGGCTCTCGGCCGACCGGAAACCCCTGCTCGATGGCCTCCAGAGCCTCGGCTGCGTGCATCTGATCCCCCTGACCAGCACCACGGAAGACGAGAATTTCGTGGTCGCACGGCCCAGCGAAGACGCCCGCAAGGCCCTGCGCTATCTGATGGATGTCCGGCGACGGCGCCATCAGACGAGGGTCGATGCCACGTTTGATTTCGACCGCATCGTGGCCGAAGCCCTGGCCAACAGGCAACGCAAGCAGCAGGCCGAGGATCGGGTGCTGGCCCTGGGCAAGCGACTGGATGAACTGGAGCCCTGGGGAGACTTCAGCCTTCCCGATCAGGATGGACTGGCGGGCAATCTCCTGTGGTTCTACCGGGTGCCCCACCCCAAGGCCGCCGCATTTCGTGGTGCCCTTGGCAGTCTTGGTCTGCCCTGGCAATTGCTGCACGAATCCCCCGCCCATGGGTATTACGCCCTGATCGCCGAGCAGGAACCCGATCAGGCACTCCTGCCCGTGGCCCGTTCCCATGTGGGGGCCCAATCCCATCGGGATGTGCAGCGCCAGTTCGATGACGCCCGCACCGCCCTGGAGGATGTGGAGGCCGAGCACGAATCGCTCAGCCGCTGGGTGTTTCTGCTCTCCAAACACCTCACCCGGGCCGAGGACGCCCAGGCGCGGGAGCAGGCCAGCGGCATGGCCCTCGATGACGACACGCTGGTGCAACTGCAGGGCTGGATTCCTCGCCCCGCCCTGCCCCGTCTCGACGCGTTTGCGCAACAGCACGGTCTGGCCTATCTCGCCGAGGTGCCGGAGCCGAAGGACTCCCCACCCACCCTGTTGCGCAACCCCACCACCCTGAGCGGCGGCCAGGATCTGGTCACCTTTTACGAGACCCCGGGCTACCGCGACTGGGATCCCTCGATCGTGGTTTTTTTCTCGTTCGCGTTCTTCTTCGCCATGATCATGGCGGACGCCGGCTATGCCCTGGTGCTGGGGCTGGTGGTAGGCCTGAAGTGGACAGCGATGGGGCGCTCGTCCGGTGGACGCCACTTCCGCATTCTGGCGGTTGTGGGCCTGGTGATGGCGCTGATCTATGGAATTCTGGCCGGCAGCTATTTCGGCGTAGCACCTCCAGCTGGTTCCCTGTTGGCGCACTGCAAGCTGCTGGATCTCAATGATTTCGCCGCGATGATGAAGCTGTCGCTGGTGGTGGGCTGTGCCCACCTGCTCCTGGCCAATGGCGTGGTGGCCCTGCGGGGCCAGTCGCTGGCCCAGACGGCACCACCGATCGGCTGGATGGCGGTGATTCTGGGCGGGCTGACGCTCTATCTCAGCCAGGCCGAGACTCCCTTCCTTCACCTGGGCATCGGCCTGATTGCGGGTGGACTGCTCACCGTTCTGCTGCTCAGCAGTGAACGCCATATCAGCCATCCGGCCGATCTGCTGCTGCGCCTGCTGGACGGGCTGGGATCGCTTACCGCCATCTCGAAGTTATTCGGCGATGTGATGAGTTACCTCCGTCTGTTTGCCCTGGGCCTGGCGAGCGCTTCCCTGGCGATCACCTTCAACCAGCTGGCTGGGCAGGTCTCACACTCGGGCCTGGCCTTGGGTGTGCCGATTGCCCTGTTGATTCTGGTGCTGGGCCATGGCATCAATCTGTTGCTGGCGATCATCAGTGGATTTGTGCACGGCCTACGGTTGAACTTCATTGAATTCTTCAACTGGGGGCTGTCCGGGGAAGGTGTTCCCTTCAGGCCTTTCATCAAAAAGGAGCTTGCCTCTTGAACGACCATTTCTCTCTACTCGCTCTCGGCTGGATCGGGATTTATGCCCCGGTCGCTCTGGGGGCGATCGGTGCCGCGATCGGCTGCACCATTGCCGGTCAGGCAGCGATCGGCGCGATGATGGAAGTCAACAGCGGCTACGGTCGTTTTGTCGGCCTTTCGGCGCTGCCATCGTCGATGTCGATCTACGGCATTGTGGTGATGTTCATCCTCAACAGGCCGGTGATCCCGGCCAATGCCGGGGCCCTGTTCGGCCTGGGCACTCTGTCGGGACTCGCCTTTCTGATTGCCGCGATCTATCAGGGTCTCTGCTGCGCTTCGGCGATCGCCGGATCGAAGTCGAAGCCGGAGATTTTCGGCCTGGCCTTGGCACCGGCCGCAATCGTGGAGGGCTTCGCCGTCTTTGCCTTTGTGTTCGCCCTGGTGGCTGCCGGTGGGATTCCCAAGTAAGTCACCCCGTATCACGTCCAACTCTGTGATCCGCTGTTCCCCCTCCTCTGTTCTGGAGTGCGATGCCCAAGTTCCGAACCAAACGTGAAGACACCCCGGCCCAGGTCGCTGCGGGGGTTGAGGAGCTGATCTCCCGTCTGCGGGATCAGGGTGTGGCCGCCGGCAGGAGCCAGGCCGATCAACTGGTGGCCGATGCCCGGACCGATGCCCAGCATCTGCTTGATCAGGCCCGCCAGCAGGCCGACCAGATCGTGCAGCAGGCCCGTCATCAGGCGGAAACCCTGGAAAACTCCGGCAAGCAGGCCCTGACGCTGGCCCTGCGGGATGCGGTGCTGGAGCTGAAGTCGCAATTGATGGAGCGGTTCCGGGGCGAAGTGCGCCAGCTGGTGGGAGAGGAGCAGCAGAAGCAGGAAATCCTCGAAAAGATGATCCTGGAGGTGGTGGGTCGTGTACGGGGCGAGGCCGACCGCTCCGAGCAGCCTGAAGTGATCCTGCCCCGCCACATCGCCGGCCTCGAGGAACTCAGCCAGAATCCCCAGGAGCTCGAAAACGGTGTGCTCACCCGGTTCGTGCAGCTCGTGTCCCGGGGGATCCTGCGCGAGGGGGTCAGCTTCGGCGTCGCCTCCGACCACCAGCAGGGGCTGCGACTGCGGCTGGTGGATCGCGATGTGATGCTCGACATCAGTGATGCGGCCGTGGCCGAGGCCATCCTTCAGCATCTGCAACCTCGCTTCCGGGCGCTGCTGGAGGGTGTCGTGAAATGAGCCCCCGCTACACGGCGCTGATGGCCAGCCTGCCGCCCCTGGGAGGTCTGTTGGAGGCGCGGGCACCGGCGATTTCGATGCTGAAACTCGAGAGCCGCCTCACCTTGCTGCACCCCGAGGACAAACACACCCTGGACCTGATGGTGGGTTTTCTCTCCCAGTCGGTGCGGGATGACGACAGTCTGGCTGCTCCGGTGGACGCCCGTCTGCTGGAGTCGGCGAATCAGTTCTTCAAGGAGGTGTCGAACCCCACCCTGCGCCAGCTGGTGGCCCAGCGTCTCGACCTGCGCACGATCATCGCGGCCCTGCGCCGACGCCACCGCGGCGAAAGCGAGCCCCCCACGGGTCCCGCCTGGGGCTTTGGTCCCTGGGTGAACACGATCGAGCGGCGCTGGAAGGAGCCGGCCTTCGGTCTTGAGGCGGTCTTCCCCTGGATCCCCAACGTGAGCCACCTGCTCGAATCGGGAGATCTGGTGACGCTGGAACGCTCGTTGTTCGGAGTGATCTGGAAGGATCTTGACCGTCTTGGTTTCGGTCACCACTTCGACCTCGAGGCCGTGGTTGTGTACGTCGCCCGCTGGGCGCTGGTCGATCGCTGGTCCCATTACGACGCCCGGTTGGCCGTGACGCGCTTCGGCGATCTCGTCAGTACCTCGCTGGCGGGCATCACCAACGGCTCCCAGGCTCCGCCCCCCCCTCGATCCGCTCCCGCCACCCAACCCGCCGCTGCCAGCCGATGACCGAAGCCAGCTTCAACATCGCCCGCGTGGTCGCCGTGCAGGACGACCTGGTGACGATCGCCATGGCCGATACCAATCCGCGACCGATCCTCAAAAATGAGGTGATCTACATCCTCCCGGGCCGCAAGGACGGCAACCGGCAGGAACGCCTCAAGGCCGAGGTTCTGAGGGTGCACGGCTCCACCGCCGATGCCCAGGTGTACGAAAGCACCAAGGGAGTGGGCGTGGGAGATCCCGTCGAACAGTCGGGCGAACTGCTGTCGGTCACCCTCGGGCCGGGTCTGCTGAGCCAGGTGTACGACGGCCTGCAGAATCCCCTCGCCGGGCTGGCTGCCGGGTATGGCACGTTCCTGCCCCGGGGAGCCGTGGTGCCGCCCCTGGATACCGAGCGGAAATGGTCGTTTCAGCCCACCGCCAGGATGGGCCAGCGGCTCAGGGCCGGTGATGTGATCGGCACGGTGCAGGAAGGCCGCTTCACCCACAAGATCATGGTGCCCTTCGCCGAGCCTGGAGAGGTCACGCTCGACTGGATTCAGCAGGGCAGCTTCACCATCGACACCGCGGTGGCCCGCATCCGCGATGCCCAAGGCAACAGCCGCTCCCTCACCCTCACCCAGGAATGGCCGGTGCGGCAACCCCTGCCCCAGAACCTGCTGGAGAGGCGGCTGTGTGAGCGGCTCTATCCGGAGGAGCCGATGATCACCACCCAGCGGATCGTCGACACGTTTCTGCCGATCGCGCGCGGGGGAACCGGTTGCATCCCGGGGCCCTTCGGCGCAGGCAAGACCGTGCTGCAGAACATGATCTCCCGCCACTCCGACGTGGACGTGGTGATCGTGGTGGCCTGCGGCGAACGGGCCGGCGAGGTGGTGGAAACGATCACCGAATTTCCCAAACTGATCGACCCGAAAACGGGCGGATCACTGATGGATCGCACGATCATCATCTGCAACACCTCCTCGATGCCCGTGGCGGCCCGAGAGGCTTCGATCTACACGGGGCTCACCCTGGGCGAGTACTACCGCCAGATGGGTTTCAACGTGCTGCTGATCGCCGATTCCACCTCCCGCTGGGCCCAGGCGATGCGCGAAACCTCCGGCCGGCTTGAGGAGATCCCCGGAGAGGAGGCCTTTCCGGCCTATCTCGACTCCTCGATCAAGAGTGTCTACGAAAGGGCCGGCATCATCCGCACCAACGACGGCAGCGTCGGCAGCCTTACCATGATCGGCACCGTGTCACCAGCCGGCGGCAACTTCGAGGAGCCGGTCACCCAATCCACCCTCAGCACCGTGAAGGCCTTCCTGGGACTGAGTGCGGATCGGGCCTACAAGCGTTTCTATCCCGCGGTCGACATCCAGATGTCCTGGTCGCGTTACTTCGGCCAGCTCGAAGGGTGGTTCGCCAAGCATGTCGCCCCCGACTGGGTGAAGCGGGTGCAGGCCATGACCGATCTGCTGCGCCGCGGTGATGCGGTGAACCAGATGATTCAGGTGACCGGCGAGGAGGGCGTCACAATCGAAGACTTTATTCTGTATCAGAAGTCCCTGTTTCTCGACATGGTGTACCTCCAGCAGGATTCCTTCGACGAGGTGGATGCCAGCTGCTCGATCGAGCGCCAGAAAACCTGCTTCGATCTGGTCTGCGGGCTGGTGGACCAGACTTATCACTTCAACGACAAGAAGGCCGTCCGTGATTTCTTCACCCGCCTGACCGGTCTGTTCAAGAACCTCAACTATGCACCCACCAACTCCCCCACTTACACAGGCTTTCTGCAACAGATCCAGACTCTCGCCACCACCCAGGCTCATCCAGCCTGGCATGGCCAAGACGACGGAACCGGTGTCCAGCCGCTGAGCTGAGCAGACCAGGCGAGAGCTGAGCGGTGCAGATCCGTGGGGGTCTCAGACCAGGGAGGCCGCATCCTGTCCAGCGTCGCTGCCCGTCATCAGGCCGGTGAGATCGGTGGTCCCGAACACCTGCCGGTAGGCGGCAGTGCTGATGCAGGCCACCACGGGAATGGCCACGAAAAGGCCCACAACACAGGCCATCAAGCCGAGCAGCATCACGGCAAATTCCGCCAGGCCCAGCAGCAGCACCTGGCCCCATTGCGGGTCAACCACAGCGCGGCCCCGCTGGATCGCGCTGATCGGGCCAAGTCCCTCCAGCAGGCTCACCTGGGCCAGGAACTTCTGATTGATCACCACATAGATCAGCACCAGCAGGGCCACGAGCAAGGGCAGGACTGCCAGCAACTGGCTCAGCTGCGCCACTCCGAAGGCCAGGCCGGCGGCCACGAGGAGCATCAACCCCACCAGGACGCCGAGCACCAACCCGTTACGAAACAGCCGGATCATGGCCGCCCCATCCCAGCGCACGAAGGTCGCGAAGCTGGGTTGACCACCTTCGAGAGCGCTCCAGGATCCCCGCACCAGGGCAACGCTCCCCCAGAGACTAACGATCACACCAGCCACAGCCCCCAGCAGCGCCACCAACGCCATCGGCCCGCTGATTGGCAGTCCCTCTTCGTTGGTACCCAGCCGCTGAATGCCACTGAAAATCGCATTCACCACCGTGAGCAGCAGGGAGAACCCCACGAAGACCCAGGGGGCCCGGCTGAAGGCCGCCCAGCCTTGCCTGACCGCTTCGAAAACATCAAGTTGAGCCGGAGCAGGCGGAGAACTCTCGAACATGGAGGCGAGTCCCTGTGAAACAGCGGGTGCGCCCACAGTAGGGAAAGACATCCCGGCGCGCCATGAAGGTCGTCCCAACACGGAGGGACGTGGTGGTTCCAGGCCTTAGTCGCCGGTCATTGAGACCATGAAAGCCACGGTGTTCGGATCACATTCGACCGGCGAATCATTAGCGAGCTCTTGCCATGGCTAAGATCTTGGATTTGCTTTACTTGACCGAAAGGCTGCCATGGACATAGCGAAGCTCCAATAATCAAGTCTTGGATGAAATGACTTGAGGAGAGTCTGCGGAGGACCCTGTTGAAGGCATTGCAGGAGGTAATGAGCCCCCTTCGAGGAAGAGGGTCTGCGTTGGGTAAGCAAAGGCGATGGCTTCACCGAGGAATTTCTCCATAATCTGATAATTCACTTCTTGCTGAACATTCAGAGCCAGGACGTAATCACCACCTGGGACAAAATACACAAACTCAAATTCGAGAGCGCTGTCTGCAAACCGCACGAAATGACAGCGATCGAACTCAGCCGGCGGCACCTGCTCGACCACCTGCTGCAACAGCGCAGGAATGCGGCGCACTTTCTCCAGTGAGGTCTGGTATTCAACGCCGATGTGATGCACCAGCCGGCGGCGGGGCAGATCGCCGAAGTTGCGGATCGTCTGGCTGAGCAGATCCTCGTTGCTGATCACGATGCGCTCGCCATCGAGGCTGCGCAGACTCGATGAACGGATTCCCACTCTCTCCACCGAGGCCCAGTGCCCGCCGAACTGAATCACCTGTCCGATTTCGAAGGGTTGATCCAGCAGGATCGTGAGATAGTTAATGAAGTTCGACACTGGCCCCTTCAGGGCCAGGCCGATACCGATGCCGGCACCCGCCAGGGAGGCATAGATCGCGCCCATTTCCACGCCCTGGTTCTGCAGGAACACCAGTCCCCCGAGCAACCAGAACAAGGTGCGGATCATCGGGGCCAGACTCTGCAGAGTGGCGATCTGCCTGTCCTTGCCGAACCGGCGCAGCGAGCGATCCAACAGCAGCAACAGACTGCTGTTCACCAAGCGCACCACCAGCACGATGGCAACCAACTGGAAGGCCCCCTCCACGACCCGGTCGAGCCAGGCACCGGCGGCCAGGGCCTGCAGCTCAGACACCAGGCTCTGCCACCCCCAGACCGCCACCCCCAGATAGGCCAGCGGCGTGATCGTGCTCAACACCAGGCTGGCCAGCAGATCGTCGGTGCGGCTGCTGGTTCGCCCGACCAGCCGCATCACCCAGCGCTTGAGCAGACGCGACGCCAGCCAGACCACGAAAGCACCAAGGGCCATGCCGCCCAGGGTGCTGAGAATGGCTAGGGCGGCGGTGTTGTTGATTCCTCCCATCGGCATCCGTTGATCCTGCGGCACATTCGGTGCACCCTATGCAGAGATCGACGCCTGCGTGGCCGAACCCTGAGCCATGCTGCAGCACACAGATCCAGCGAGGCGGCCCCCAGGCAGACGTGCAGGGAATCAGCCGGGCGGCATCGCCTCGGTGGAGACATCGGCTCCAACCTGTGGGCCTGGAAGCCCTCCCAACAGAGCACGACTGAGTTCCGTCGGCAGCTGCAGCTGCAGCGCACCCTCGCTGAGATGGAGGGTGCGCTGGGGGAAGGGGATCGTGATGCCGTATTGCCGCATAACGGCTTCGATGCGGTAGTTCAGGGCACTGATGATTTCATACTGACGGAGTGGCTGGTTGATCCAGATCAGCAGATGGAAGTTGAGAGCGTTGTCGCCGAAGCCCTGGAAGAACACCTGCGGTTCCGGTTCCTTGAGGATGCCGTCCACATCTGCGCAGGCTTCGCACAGGGCCTGGGTCACCTGTTGCGGATCACTGCCGTAGGCCACCCCCAGAGGCACCTGCAGGCGGGAGGTGGTGGAGCCGTGACTCCAGTTCACCACCCGGGATTCGAGGAACTCGGAATTGGGCACAATGATGGCAATCCGATCCAGGGTGAGCACCTCCGTGCTGCGCAGATTCACCCGCTGCACGGTGCCCTGCAGATCACCGATCTCCACGAAATCCCCCACCCGGATCGGCTGCTCGAAGATGATCACCAGACCGCTCACGAAATTCTTGGTGATGCCCTGCAGACCGAGGCCCACGCCCACGCCCAGGACACCCGCGAACAGAGTGAGAGAGGACAGATCCAGGCCCCAGAGCTGCAGCAGCACCAGGGTGCCGATGAACAGCAGGCCATAGCGCACCACAAAGGCCACCGCCTCCTGGGCTCCCACGTTGATGCCCGTGTATCGCAGGACCCGACTGCGTAACAGCCCCTGCAGGACCCCAACCAGGCGGGTGAGCAGCACAAACAGACCCAGCAACACCACGACATCCAGGACGGAGTAGCTGTTTTCTCCCAAGGGAAGAAACGGTGAGGCGAGGCTGTCGCTCAGGGCGGTGGCGACCCGATAGAAGCCGATCCGGGCGCTGGGAAACGGCTGAGCCGCCAGGGCGATCGCAGAGATCCACAGACCGATCTTCAGCGCCAGCATCCCGCTGCGCAGCAGAAAGCGCAGACCTTGAACGCGCATGGGGCGCGCCGGATCGATCGCAGCCGGCTCGAAATACCTTTGCGCCAGGTTCCGGCCCAGCCACCCCAGAGCGCGCTGACCCAGCCAGGCGAGCAGCATCAGAGCTGCGGCCAGCAGGAGACTGCGGCGAACGTGATCCGGATGGCGCTCCCGGCGGCCCTGCTCGATCGCCTTCTCCAGCTCCGCCTTCCAGCGCTGGGCCTGCGCAAAGGGGTCGAGCCCATCGGGGGCATCGCGCCGGGTCACGGTGATCAGCACCTGCCCGTCGAGGGCGAGCACGGGAAGGTTGTTGTGCTCCCGCACCGTGATCTGCACGGGGCGACGGGAGAGCACGGCCTGCTGGAGGATGCGGTTGACCGGCTCCACCCGTTGTTCGGCACTGAACTCATTCGATGACCAGACGCCGAACAAGGGACGGCCGTCCAGCTCCACCTGCTCGGGCCCCGCAGCTTGCGAGGCAGCCTTGGTGAGCGATCCAGCGGATCCCTTCTCTGCCGGTACTGCGGCCTGGGGAATCACGGGCCCGAGCGGTGTCGCGCCTGCCCCATGAAGCAGTCCCGCCCCGACCGTGATCGCCAACCACGCCGCAAGGACGATGGGGAACAGCAACCGAGGCAGTCGCTGACGGCCTCTCGGGGACCGTCTATGGCGGTGGCGCCCGTGAGGGGGGAGACGGTTTGGGGTCATGCCGCTCTCTCCAGAAGGCCGGTGCCTGAGGCTGACGCGAGGCCACGAATCTCCTGCCACCTTCCCACCCCCGCAGACCCCGCCAAATCGAAACTAAATATTAAGAGCCCAGGCCAGACCTGGGTTGGATGGGACAACCTTGGACGTGTCACAGTCCGCAGCCTGCTGGATCGGTGAAGCCGGGCCAGTCGGGCCTTCAGCCGGACCGCGTCACTTGTTCTCCGCAACAGGTCCCCATGGACATCCCGCCGCCCTCCCTCCAACCGAGCATGTCGGTTGCATGTCCTGTGGCCCCTGCGAGCGCATCCAAGCTGCAGATGTCCACCCTGCGCACCCGTTCCAGGCTGACCGCCCTGCGGGAACGGCTGGAGGTGCTGCATGCTCAGCTGGCCGAGCAGGTGGAACTCCTGCCGATCGGCAATGAGAGCTGGATCGAGACCGAGCGCGAGCTCCGGGCTGCGGAATCAGCCATGGCGCAGCTGCATGGCAGGCGATGGATCTGAGCAGGGGCAGTCTGATGATGCCCCAAGACATTTCACCCATGGCCCTTGGCGATCTCCCAGCTCAGCAGCGCCCATTTCAGTGGTGACCATGACCGTCTGCTGGAGGGGCTGAGCCAGGGGAGAAGGATTGGCTCCACAGGGGCCGGAGCAGTCCGGTCCCGATTGTCACGGCCGCTGTTGCTGATCCAGGATCTCGATGGGGTCTGCATGCCCCTGGTGCGTGATCCCCTGCAGCGCCGGGTTGATCCGGCCTACCTGCGGGCCTGCAAGGCGATGCAGGGGAGCTTCGCCGTGCTGACCAACGGCGAGCACGGCGGCCGCCGCGGCATGAATCCCATCGTCGAAGCGGCCGTGGGCGATGCCGAGGCGGTGCGCCGCGAGGGCCTCTATCTGCCTGGCCTGGCCGGCGGCGGCGTGCAGATTCAGGATTGCCACGGCCGGATCGAGCATCCCGGCGTGAGCGCTGCCGAACTCACCTTTCTCGAGCAGGTGCCGATCCGGCTGCGCGACGCATTGACCAGCTTGCTGGCGGGGCCCTCCTTCGGCCTGCAGGGCGCCGAACTGGAGGCGCTGGTGCAGACCGCCGTGCTGGACAACCAGGTCTCCCCCACCCTGAACATCAACACCCTCTTCCCCTATTTCGGGGCAGAACCGGAGCTGTGGGGCCGGCTGCAACAGGCCATGGCCGCCCTGATGGAGGGTCTGCTCGACCAGGCGGCGGCCGAGGGGCTGGCGGGGTCGTTCTTCGTGCACCTCGCCCCCAACCTCGGCAGTAGCGGCGACCGCGAACGGCTGAGGCCTGGCCAGGCGGGCGATGCCGGCACCACCGACTTCCAGTTCATGCTCAGCGGCGCGGTGAAGGAAGCCGGTGTGCTGGTCTTGCTCAATCAGCACGTGCACAGTCGCACCGGCCACTACCCCCTCGGCCCCGATTTCACCGTGCGCACGGCACCCCGTGGCCACACGGATCTGCTGCGGCTGGCCCAGGAGTGCTTTGACCCGGCCACGCTGCCACAGCTGGTCGGCGTCGGAGACACCCTCACCTCCCAGCCAGCCGGCCCCGGATCGGGCGAACGGCTGCGGGGCGGCAGTGACCGGGGCTTCCTGCGGCTGGTTCAGGATCTCGGCCGCCAGTTCAGCACCGACAACCTGGTGCTCTTCGTGGACAGCAGCCGCGGCGAGGTGCGCCGGCCCGGTCTGGGGGATGGCCTGCAGGAGGGCACCCCTGGGGCTGAGCCCCCCTGGGAAGCGGTGGAGGGGATCAGCGATCCCGCCGATCCGCTGCGACTCCAGTACCTCTTCGCCGGCGGCCATCGCCAGTACACCGCCTGGTTCGCCGGGCTGGCCGCGGCCCTCAACCCTGGGAATGGGGCGATCCCGTCCGACGCAGACGCACCGGCGACGCCCCCGACGTGAGGCCCCGCCGCACCGGGTGGGCGGCATGGGTGGCGTCCAGTTCGAGGCTGGCGCGGCTGAGAATGCGGCTGAGCACCACCTTCATCTCGTACTGGGCGAACGCCATGCCGATGCAGCGCCGGCTGCCGCCACCGAACGGAAGGAACTCGTAGGGGCTGTAGCTGGTCTCGAGGAAGCGCTCGGGCCTGAAGGTCTCGGGATCGGGATAGACGGCCGGGCGACGGTGAGCCAGATAGATCGAGCCGATCACGAGCGTGTCCGGTTCCAGGCGCTGGCCTGCCAGGGTGACGGGACGGCGCACAACCCGCGGAAACGTGAGCATGCCCACCGGGTAGATGCGCAGGGTCTCGTTGCAGACCGCCGCCAGATAGGGAAGAGACAACACGGCCGTGGGGTCGGCGGCAGCATCAACTCCAGCCAGCTCCTGCTGCAGGCGCAGACGCAGCTCCGGCCTGCGATGCAGCCAGTAGAGCGCCCAGGTGAGGGCCGTGGCGGTGGTTTCGTGGCCAGCCACCAACAGGGTCATCAGCTCATCCCGCAGCTCCTGGTCCGTCATCGGCTGACCCTGCTCATCGCGGGCCGCCAGCAGCAGCGACAGGATGTCGCTCGAAACCTCAAAAGCCTCGGGTTGCCGGCGGCGCCGCTCGATCTCGTCATCGATCAGGGCATCGATCGCGGCACGCCGGCGCACAAAGCCGCCCCAGGGGCTGAGCGGCCCCAGATCAAGCCGCAGCAGCGGGAAGTAGAGGAGGCTCACACTCGCCGGACTGCTCATCTGATCCAGCAGGGCGACCAGCAGCCGCTCCAGCTCCCGGTAGCGCTCCCCCTCCGCCAGCCCGAAGACGGTGGAGAGGATCACGCGCATGGAGATCACCTGCATCGCCTTCTGGGCGGAGAAGGTCGTTCCGACAGGCCAGCCATCGATCACCGCATCGCTGATCTGCGCGATCGTCTGCCCATAGGAACGCATCCGCTCCCCGTGGAAGGGAGGCATCAGCAATCTGCGCATGCGGCGATGTCGGTCGCCGCTGATGCCGATCACCGACTCGGTGCCGAGGAAGGGTTCGAACAGGGCGTTGAGGTCCCCGGGGGCATCGAACGGATCGCCGTCATCCTGATTGAGCAGCGTGCGCAGATCCTCCGGCGCGCTGAGCATCACCAGCGGCCTTCCGCCCCCTCCCAGCCGTGCCGTGAAGGCATCGCCGTAACGGCTGGCGGCTCGCCGCATGAAACGGAAGGGTGAGCGGATCCAGCCGAACGTCTGCAACACCCAGGGGGAACGCGGGCCGGCCGGCAGCGCGGAGCTGGGCAGGGTCCGAGTCTTCGACTTGGTCTGAGGCTGACCCTGGGCCTGGGTCTCAGTCTTGGTCTGGGGCAAGGTGGTCGAAGGGGAAACGACGGGACGCCACGGGGCGTGGTGGCGATGGATGCACTCCGGCCTTGAGGGCGGCGGGCTGGCCTGCGTTCAGTCGCGCCCGCTGGAGGGAAGCCGGCTGACCTGCTGAGCGCGGGCCTCGGGATCGCCCAGCAGAACCAGACCCGCCTGATGGACCCGAACGATGCCGTGGGCCATCAGCAGCGCCGCCGCCAGGCAGCCCACCAGGCTGAGCAGCGCCACCAGATCCAGGCCGGGAGCAGGATCCCCATCCCGTCCCCCGCTGCCAACGCTGTCCAGCGGCTGGGGTTGCCCGGGTGCTCCGACGGGCATGGCCTGAGGGGCGGAGGACCCCCGCATTGTTGGCGGATGTCACCGCTGACGAAGATTTTCTTAGCACGTCGTACCCATGCAGCGTCAGCCCATCGGCTGCACCCTGGGGACGCCCCCTTCTCCCGCCAGACGGATGCCCCAGCCATCCCGCCCCGCGTCCGGGCACCCCACCTCAGGACAGCCCGCTGAGTGGAGCGGCGCGGTGTGTCGGCAGGAAGGCTGGTGGACCGCCACCACCAGCCTGGCACCTGCGGGTCTGCGGCTCTACCGGCAGCGCTGGAGCGGTGCGGAGCCGCCCCGGGCGGCGATGGTGCTGGTGCACGGCATCGGAGGTCACAGCGGTCTGTTCACAGACCTGGCCGAGGAGCTGGTGGGCTGGGGTCTGGAGGTGTTCGCCTTTGATCTGCCGGGCCATGGCCGTTCGGACGGTCCCAGGGGGCTGGTGCGGTCCTGGAGCGATTACCGCGACTGTCTGGATCAGTTCCTCGCCAGCGAGGTGACCGCAGCCCGCCCGGACCTGGCCTGTCTGCTGCTGGGTCACAGCCTCGGAGGGACCCTCGTGCTGGATGCGGTGCTGGATCCGGATGAGGCCAGCACCCGGCTCATCGGGGCGGTGGTCTCGAATCCTGCCGTCGGAGAAACAGGAGCAGCTTCCTGGCGCCTGCTGTGCGCCCGCCTCCTCTCACGGATCTGGCCCTCCTTCACCCTGTCCACGGGCTTCCCCCTCAGGCTGGCCTGCCGCGATCCGATCCGCCTCGAGGCCTACCGCCGCGACCCATACCGGCACACCCTCTGCTCAGCGCGGCTGGCCACCGAATTTCTGGCGGTGGCTGGGCGATTGCAGACGGAGGCGCCCCGGATCACCCTGCCGCTGCTCCTGCTGCAGAGCGGCGCCGATGGCGTCACCCCGCCGGCGGCAGCGGAACGGTTCTTCGCCGGGCTGCCGGAAGCGACCAGCACCTGGCGGTTCTACCCAGCCAGCTTCCACGAACTCTTTGACGATCTGGACCGCCAGGAGGTGCTGGCTGACCTGCGGAGCTGGATCGAGGCCCTGCTGGCGGTGCCGGCCGGATCGCCGTGACCCCCATGCACGGACGGAACGGCCAGGGCCTGGAACCGATCCCGCCTCGCCTGAGCATGGCGATGGTGCGACTGCTGCATGGCCTGCTGCCGCTGCTGTTGCGCTTCCGCTGGTTCGTGTGGCTGCCGGCGCGGATCGAAGGGCTGGAGCTGGTGGAGGGGGAGCATCTGGTGGAGGCCTTCCAGCGCTTTCAGGCCGGAAACCTGCGCTTGATCCTGGCGTTCCGCCATGGGGAAGTGGATGATCCCCTCGCCGCCCTGTGGCTGTTCTCCCGCGGGGTGCCGGCCCTGGCCCGCCGACACGGGGTGCGCCTGCATCTGCCGTTGCATGCCCAGTTCCTCTACGACCGCGGCATGCCGCTCTGGGGCGGACGCGGCCTCGCCTGGGTGCTCTCCCGCCTGGGGGGAGTGTCGCTGCGGCGCGGCCGGCGCCCCGA
This sequence comes from Synechococcus sp. CCY9201, assembly GCF_034931105.1. Lineage (NCBI taxonomy): Bacteria > Bacillati > Cyanobacteriota > Cyanophyceae > Synechococcales > Synechococcaceae > Synechococcus > Synechococcus sp. CCY9201. Next base: position 43,080 of record NZ_JAYGIC010000175.1, read on the forward strand.
CTGGACGGCCCTGCGCACCAGTCGGCGCCTGGTGCTGGAGGGAGCCTGTCCCTTTGCGGTGGCTCCGGAGGGGGCCACCAACGGCCACGGCGAGCAGCTGGGCCCCCTGGAGAACGGTGTGGCCCAGCTGGGGTTGTGGTGTGTGCAGGACCTGGACCGTGCCGGCCGCACCGAAGCCGTGTGGATCGTGCCGATCAGCCTGCAGTACCGCTACCGCCGCCAGAACTGGGGAGCACTGGAGAAGCTGCTGGAGCGGCTGGAAGGGCTGGTGGGTCTGACAAGCGATCGGGCCGGCACGATGCCAGAGGCTGAAGCGCCGGAGGGCGCGGCCATCCAGGACAACGGGGCCATCACAGAAACGGCGTTGCGGCTCTACCCGCGGCTGCTGGCGATCGGGGATGTGCTGATCGAGCAGCTGGAGCGGTTTTACGAACGTCTTGCCCCGCAACTCAAGCTGGGGTCCCCAGCACCTGCCCCCCGGCAGACTGCCGCCCAGGGGAGGGGGACGGATTCGCCCGGCCGGGGTGAGCGGATCCGGGCACTGCTCGATCGGGCCCTGGCGGTGGCGGAGAACCGCCTCGGTCTCAGCGGCGGCGGCACCCCCGAAGAACGGTGCCGCCGGCTGGAGGAAGAGGGCTGGCGGCGCCAGTTTCGCGAGGACCTGCCGCCCCGCTGCGCCCTGGCCTCCCTGGATCGCGCCCTGGCCGATTGGCTCGCCCGTGATGCGGCCATGGCCCTGGTGCACATGCGACTGGCGGAGGGCCTGGTGGCGGTGTCCGGCGATTACGTGGCACGCCGCCCCAGCTTCGAGCGCTTCGCCGAAACATCCCTCTTGCTCCACGACGCTCTGGAGCGGCTGCAGGGGGCGCGGCTGCCGCGCCGGCCTGGGCTCGGGCCTCGGCAGGTGCGGCTCAAGGTGGCCGAACCGATCCAGCTGCGGCCGGAGGGCCCGCAGCCGGCTCAGGCCATCGCACCGGATGGTCCAGACACGGCCGGACGACCTCGGCAGCAGACCCAGGCCATTACCGCCCGCATCCAGGCAGCCTTCGAGCAGGCATGGATCTGAATCATTCAAGACCCATCGTTCAAGCCCCAGAGACTGGTGATGGTGGTGGCTGGATCCGGCTGGCCATGAGACGATCCGCTTTGCCCCAGGCCCCTGCCGCCCCATTCCGATGAGCCTGCCGCCCCTGCCTGCTCTGGTCACGATCCTGGCCCTGGTGCTGTACCAGGCCACGGCCCTGCTGGTGGGCCGGGCGCGTGTTCAGCATCACGTCAAGCCCCCCGCCACCACAGGACCCGAGGGATTTGAGCGCGCCCTGCGGGTCCAGCAGAACACCCTGGAGCAGCTGGTGTTCTTCCTGCCCGCCTTCTGGATGGCGGTGGCCCTCAACCAGGCCGGAGTGGCCTGCGCCCTTGGCTTCGTGTGGATCGGCGCGCGGATCGCCTATGCGGTGGGCTACATGCAGGCGCCGGACAAGCGTGGCCCCGGCTTCGGCATCGCCTTTCTGGTCAGCGTGGCCCTGCTGGTGATGGCCTTCGTGGGCGTGGTGGCCCAGCTGGGTTGAAGGCCCGGTTGAACCACCGCGATCGCCACGGGATCAAGGTTGCGGTTCTGGAGCCCTGCAATTGATCGACTCAAGCAGGCCATAACGATCGTGACGCCGCTCGATGCGAGCGCCATGGCTGGCCCAGGCCGGCTGCCACTGCAGGGCCACCAGCTGGGGCTGATCCGGCTGACGTTGCAGCGGGATGTCGATCAGCACATCCGCTTCCGGCTGCCAGCGGAGCAAGGAGAGCCCGCTCGCCTGCCACACGGTGGTGGGAGGCGGCAGACGAAGCGGAGCTGGTGGAACAGGATCCTGGCGGCCCGGGCGCCCTTCAATCACATAGACCAGGCTGGAGAGGCCCTCGGCGGCGAGCTCGATCACGACCCGACGCCGCCGATCCCCCAGCACCACACAGAGTTCGCTCACCCAGGTCCAGGGGCCGATCCGGCTCGGGCCCAGGCTCCAGTGGCCATCCCCAGAGATCTGCATCTCCGAGGGGGGCTCTCGGAAGCGCATCGTGCGGACCGCACCGGTGCTGCCATTCGTGAGGGCCGCCTCGATCTCAGGGAGGTCCTGATCCTCGGTTCCGGTGATCAGTTCCTGCACCTCCAGATGGCTGGCAAAGCGGTCGAGCTCATGGCCCTGGCCGTCGAGTCGGATGAAGGTGCCCTGCCAGAGGCCGGCGTTGTGTTGGAGCAGGGTGGTGCGCCGCTGACTTCCACGCGGCAATGCAGGTCCCGGGCCGTGGCGAACGGTCAGAGGCGGCGCGTTGGTGGTCATGGGCATGGAGTGAGCCGAAGGGCTGCCGTGAAGGGACCATGGGAGGGTTGTGAGCCTCCAGGACGGTTGTGTCCGAACCCACCGTGTCCAATGCGCGCTCAGGCTTGCCGCAGATTCCATCGGCCCAGGCGACAGCCTGCCCGGGCATCTGGTCCACCAAGCCCTGGTGGTGCCAGCCCTGGTCGATTCTGCTGACGGGAGTGGTGGCGGTGGCGGCGAGCTGGTGGCTGCTGCACCGCTGGTGGCTGAGCGGCTTTGTGGCCTCGGGGGTGCTGCTGTGGTGGCTGCTGTTCCTGGTGCTGGTTCCAGCGGCTTATCGGGCACAGCTGGACCATGAAAAGCCAGAAACCCCCGAGCAGGCCTGAAAGACTCCAGGAGGTATCAGGCCACTGGTTGCATCAAGCCACCGCCGTGATTGTCGTCGTCATCGTTGTTCTCCCGATCACCCTGGAGAAGGGCGTAGAGGCCGAGGGCGAAAAGGCTGACCATCCCAGACACGATCCCGAAGCCACCCTGGAGTCCTCCACCCACATCGACCAGCTCACCCACGACTGCTCAATCCAAAGATTGTGAGAATTGTAACGTTGTTTTGCGGAAGCTGCGCCGGGCCCTGCTTTTCCACTTCGCCTGCAGGTGCTTCTGGCCAGGCGATCGACCCCGGCCGCACAGTCCGCGCCTGCGCGCAACCATCACCTGCCGCCAGGGTGCTTGTCGGAACTTCATGAGCCAGTTGCGGAGTTCAACGTGGGGCTCTTCCATGTCCCGGGCGATGTCCAATCCAACCCTGCGGCTCAAGCTCGGACCAGTCGCAGCTTGTCTCCCGGGGATTCGGCACCTGGCCGCTGGACATGCCCGCCACGGGTGCTCACCAACGCCCCGGAATCACTGGATACTCACGAACCGCAACAGCGACCTGCCCCAGAGGAGCGCCGACCCGATCGCTCGCCGACTCGGTGTTGCCACGTCCGGTGAGCGCACCTGGCAACCGTTCACCATGGGGGCAGGTGCCAGCGGAATCCCCGGAGATTTGGGTTCACCGCCGCTCTTCGCGCATGGTTGTCGTCACCCAGAACGATGAAGGAAGCCCCCCAACCGAGTCTGTGATCACATCCGGTCACACCTTGGCCACGGCAAGTCACACCTGACGGGCCCGTTCGGACGGACAGTGAAGACGTGGCTCACCTGCCGCCATGAATCTCCCCCATCACGTCCCACGGGCTGATGGCCAGCCACTGGCCGTGCCCCATACCCATACCCCCCAGGAGCCCAGGCCCCCTGAGGCCCCGATTCGTCTTGAACGGAGCCTGAGCGACATCCTGGGGCTTGCCTTTCTGGGGCTGGCGACCATCGGCCTGGCCCTTGTCCCCACGGCAGCAGGGGCGACCAACTGGGAAGCGATCGATCGCCTGCGGCTGCTGTTGAAGCGTTCCGGGGTTCAGGTGGTGCAACGCGACTGCACCCAGCGGGGGCTGCAGGGCCTCTACAGCCACGGCAGCGACACGATCGTGATCTGCAGAGTGCACAGCAACCCCAGGGAGGTCTGGAACACCCTGGCCCATGAGGCCACCCACCGGATGCAGGCCTGCCGCGGCGGTGCCATCACCGATCCGAATTACCACCGCTCCATGGCCGAGGCCCTGGCCAAACGATCACCACAGGATCTGGCTTCCCTGCGGCTCTATCCAGCCCGCCAACGGGCTGGAGAGCTGGAGGCCCGATACACAGCCCAGCTGCCCCCATCGCAGGTGATCCAACTGTTCGAACGCTATTGCGGTTGACGCCTCTCTTCATTGACTCATCAAGCCCGGATTCGACCATGAACGACCTGCTTCTCTCCCTGGCCATGGCAGCCCTGAGTCAGTTCTCCAGCCTTGCTCCAGGCGGATTTGGTGGTGGTTTTGGTGGTGGATTCGGTATTCCCGGACTCAACGACAACGGCAATCGGCCGCAATTTCCGACGACCGTTCCTCGCCGACCGTCCGACCAGCTGGCCAGCCTGGCCGTCGTGCAGTGCCTGTACTCAGATGGCCAACTCGACCGCGTCCAGGCCCGGACTCTGGTCAACCACCAGGCCCAGCGACGGGGCTGGCCAAGGGGATGGGAGTCAGGGATCTCCCCCCGACAAGTCGAGCAGGTGATCAGAAGTGCCGGAGGCTGTGATCCGTTGCTGGCTCAGCTGCGCCGAGGCAGCATCCCCTCTGGTGTCCGGGGCCGCGGCAACGGCATCGCCGTCAGGCCCTATGCGACGCCTCCGGCAAGGGTGCCATCACCAGGGGCCGGGCTCAGCGAACGCGAGGGGTTTGGCCTGGCGCCCTACCGCTGATATCACGACCATCCACTCGGACAACCAACTCGGGGACTCCACCAGCCACGCTGTCCTGAACAATCGACCAGGCCGATCGGGCGCAAGACTGACTGATCAACCCTGACGACTTAGAACCGATGCGTTGGGCTGCCGGCTCCAACCCAAGGCAATGGTTCGGTGAACACTGGGCCGTCGCGGCACTGGCCGTTGGGGCAGCGGCGGGAAGTCTGCTTCCCCTTCAGCCGTTCTTTGGAGCCCGCTGGCAACTGGGATCGATCGCCACCGTCTTCGCCGTGCTGCGGTTCGGTTGGTGGGGCGTTCTGGTGGGTGCCGTTGAGGCACTGGCGGAAACCTGGCAACGGGGTCCCTGGTGCCTTGCTGTTGTCTTGCTGGAAGCGGTATGGCTGAAGCTGTTTCTGGATCGCCTCAACGAAGGCCGCCGCAATGCCGATAACGGCCGCATCATCCTGGCGGATGTCGGCTTCTGGCTTGTAGCCGGCACTCCGATCATTCTGCTGTTCACCGCACTGCTGCCAAACCTGGGCAGCGTCGACGGGCTGACACAGGCGCTGGTGCAAGGCGTGAACAGTGTTGTGAATACCACGATCGGCTTCACGCTCTACCTGGTGATCAAATATCGCTTTCCAGGGAAAATTGTCGTCAAGGGAATCTCCATTCGGGGATTGAGCATCAGCATCGTCTTGCTGGCCATCGCCATCCCCACCTTCGCGGTCAGCTCACTTCTGTCCCGCAATCTTCAGCTATCCCTGCAACAGAGAGAGCAGCACATGCTCAGACTGGTCGCCAATGCGGCGATCACGATGACAGACGCTGAATTTGCCGTCATGAAACGGGCGTTGCCTAATGGAACGGAGCGCATGGAGGTACGCATCCACCAGGGAAATGGTGAAATCCACAGCACAGACACCAAACTGTTCGAGACCCTGACCCGCGACTACGAACCCATTGATCAGCCGATCCTTTCAGTACAGAGTCTGACCTTGAAGATCCCTCGTGATCGTCAACCCTGGAAGCGAAGGCTCGAACAGGGCTACTGGATCTACGACACCACGATTGATCGTCACCTCACAGGCCAAACCTCCACCCAGACCACCGTGGCCTACTCCGCCGCCGAAACGATCCAGGCGCTGCAACGTCAAACCACTCAGACCGTGGGACTGATGGCCTGGGTGATCCTGATCGGGGCGCTGCTGAGCCACTGGCTGGGCCGCAGCCTCGATCAACAGTTCGTGAAGGTGCTGGCCCCGATCTTCCGCCACCAGGCCAGGCAGGGCAGTGGCAAAGCCAGCCTCTACGCGGTACCCAGCCTGGCAACCTCCGTCATCCTGGAGCTCAATGCCATGGTGAAACTGATCAACAGTCGGCTCCTGCGCGTCAACCGGCTCAGCCTGGAGCTGGAAGATATGAATGCCAAGCTCGAGAAATCACGCCAGGAGCTGCATCATCTCAGCACTACTGATCCACTGACCGGATGCTATAACCGTCGAGAACTTGTTCGACGACTGGAAGATGAGATCGCTCGCGCTAATCGTCAAGAAAGCGAGCTGAGCTATCTCTGCTTTGATATCGATTATTTCAAACGCGTTAATGACACCTACGGCCATGCCATGGGCGACGCCGTGCTCCTGAACGTCGCCGATACGATCCGCAGCCGCCTTCGGGCCACCGATTGCTTCTGTCGCAGTGGTGGTGAGGAATTCACGATCCTGCTACCGAATTGCTCCAGCGAAACCGGTCGCAACTACGCCGAACTGCAACGCCTCGGTGTCGCGGAAGCCGTCACCATCCTCGATGGCACGGCAGTGCAGGTGACCATCAGTCTAGGCCTCAGCACCTACAGTCCCGGCCAGGATGATGCCGAGGCCCTGATGGCTCGCGCCGATGCGGCCCTCTATGCCTCCAAGGAGAACGGTCGCAACCAGGTCACGGTGGGTTGACTGGCCACTGCCCTGCCGCGCCGCCAGGATGGGGCACGCGGCACCCCTGCATGACATGGACAACGACGTTCTGCTGCCGGTGCTGGCCGGCTTGGGGCTCATCCTGCTGATCGTGGCGGGGTCGGTGGTGCTGGTCCTGCGGCCAAGCGACACCCCCGACCGCAAGTCCTGAGCGAATGGCCGTGATGTCCAACCACAGCCACAGCCACAGCCACAGCCACGATCCAGGGATATCCGGCGCCAGGGGATCGGCATTCCGCTGGAGCGTGCTGCTGAACAGCGTCCTTTCCGGCCTGCAGATCGTGATCGGTGTCGGCTTCGGATCGCTCGCCCTGATCTCCGATGCGATCCACAATCTCGGCGATGTGGCTGGCCTGCTGCTGGCCTGGGGAGCGGAGCACCTCAGCGACCGCCCGGCCAGCGGCCGCTTCACCTACGGCTTCGGACGCAGCACCCAGCTGGCTGCCTTGGTCAATGCGACGCTGATCCTGATGGCCGCCGCCGTGGTGATCGTCGAGGGGCTGCAACGGCTCCGGGATCCCCAGCCGATCAGCAGCACGCCGGTCATCTGGGCTGCAACAGCGGGAATCCTGGTGAACCTGTTCTCGGCACGCCTGTTCGGCCACGACCACGGCCGGAATCTCAACCGCAAGGCCGCGGTGGTGCATCTGCTCACGGATGCGGCGGTATCGGCGGCGGTGCTGGTCAGCGCTGTGCTGGTGAGCTGCACCGGCTGGGATTGGATCGATCCACTCACCGCGGTCGGTGTTGGCCTGGCCGTGGCCTGGAGCGGCTGGGGGCTGATGCGGGAGGCGGTGCTGGTGAACCTCGATGGCGTACCGCGACCGATTGAGCTGGACCTGGTGCGCCAGACCCTGCAGCAGCTGCCAGGCGTGGAGAAAGCTCACCATGTGCACATCTGGGCAATGAGCACCTCGCGCACCGCCCTTACCGCCCATCTGCGGTGCCGCAACAACGGCGTCAGCGATACCGCGCTGCTGGCACAGGCCCGTGAGCGACTGGCCGAGCTGGGCATCGATCACTCCACTCTGGAACTGGAATGGGTGAAGCCCGGCGAGACACCAGCGTGAATCGCACCCGCACGATTCTGATCAGTGGAGCCAGCCGGGGCATCGGCCTGGCCGTGGCCAAGCGGCTGCATGCCGGCGGTCATCGGCTCAGCCTGGGTGTGCGCAGCCCCGACGCGATGAAGACCGTCTTTGGCACCCGAGGCAGCAACGAGACCCTGATGATCCACCCCTACGAGGCCACCGACCCCGGCGCCGCCCAGGCCTGGGTCACGGCGAGTGTGGAACACTTCGGCGGCCTTGATGCGGTAGTCCACTGCGCTGGTATCTTCTCGCGGGTGGGGGTGGGCTTCGCCAGCGGCGAGGAGCGCGAGATCGCCCACACCCTTGAGGTGAACCTGATGGGACCCTGGTGGCTGAGTCGAGCGGCCTGGCCCCATCTGGTCGCCGGTGGCGATGGCAGGCTGATCGTGCTGGTGTCGATGAGCGGCAAGCGGATCAAGGGCAACCTCGCTGCCTACGGCGCCAGCAAGTTCGCCCTGCTGGGCCTCTGTCAGGCAATGCGCAACGAAGGCTGGGACGCCGGAATCCGGGTCACTGCCCTCTGCCCAAGCTGGGTGAACACCGAGATGGCGGCAGGCGTCAAGACGCTCACGCCCGACGCGATGACCCAGCCGGAGAGTCTTGCCGCCACAGTCGCCCACCTGCTTGATCTGCCCCCGGCTGCAGTGCCGTTCGATTACGCGGTGAGCTGCCAGCTAGAGAGCTGAACTGTGGGGCTGCAGACGGCGGCGCTCCCAGCCCTTCACCAGTCGGTAGATCACCGGCACCACGAACAGGGTCAGCACTGTGGCCACCAGCAGGCCAAAGAACACCACGGTGCCAATGCTGATGCGACTGGCTGAGCCGGCACCACTGGCAAACAGCAACGGCAGAAATCCAGCCAGCGAGGAGATCGCCGTGAGCAGGATCGGTCGCACCCTTGCCAGGGCGGCGCGGTGGATCGCCGCCTGCAGGTCCATTCCTTCAGCCAGCCGTTGGTTGGCGAACTCCACGATCAGAATGCCGTTCTTCGCGGCCAGGCTGACCAGCACCAGCAGGCCCATCTGGCCATAGACATCCAGCGGCAGGCCTCGCAGGGCCAGGCCCAGCACCGCCCCCAGCAAAGCCAGAGGCACGGTGATCAGGATGATGAACGGGTCGGCGAAGTTCTCGTACAGGCCGGCTAACACCAGCACCATCACCACCACCCCCAGGGCGAACACCCGCAGATTTCCTCCGCCTGCCTTGCGCTCCTCCCGTGCCAGTCCAGCCCATTCGAGATCGGTGCTGTTGCCCTGGCTCTTGCCCAGCCTCTCCAGTTCTGCCATCGCCTGGCCCGTGCTCACCCCCGCCTTGGGCAGGGCGCGAATCGAGATGGCACGCGCCAGACGGCTGTGGTTGATCGTGGTGGGTCCGGTGTCCTGTTCGACCCTCACCAGCTGGGCCAGGGGGATGAGCCGTCCGTCGCGGTTGCGCACGCGCAGGGAGAGCACATCGGTCTGATCGCGGCGATGACGACCATCGAGCTGCACAATCACCCGGCGCACCTCGTCGCTCTCGAAGCTGTCGTTGACGTATTCACTGCCGAAGCTGGCACCGAGCGTGTCCACCACATCGGACAACTTCACCCCCAACGACGCCATCTGCAGCCGGTCGGGCACCAGCAGCAAGCGGGGCGAATCGGCGGTGAACCGGGTCGACACCCTCTCGAACAGCCCACTGGCCTGAGCTTCGGCAATGAAGGCCTCAGCCTGCCGCTGGAAATCGCTCAGGCTCAGCTGCCCGCCACTGGTATCGAGCAGTTCCAGCTCCAGGCCGCCCTCGCTGCTGAACCCCCGCACCGTGGGGGCCTCGCTGAGTTGCACCAGACCGTTGCGCACCTGTCCGCGCAGAGCTGCATTAAGACGTTTCACCACGGCGGCGCTGCTCTGATCGGCGGAGCGCCGCTCCTCGATCGGTCGCAGCCGCAGGAACACACTGCCCTTGTTCGGACTGCTGTCTCCGAAGGAGCGACCGGCATAGAAATTCCCGCTGGCCACCAGCGGTTCCGCGGCGATCACCTGACGCACCTGCTCCATCACCTGCTGGGTCTGGGGCAGGGCGGCGCCATCGGGCAGCACCACCGCAGCACGCAACTGGCCGCCATCTTCCTGGGGGATGAAGGCCGTAGGCCGCTGCTGCAGGGCCCACCCGGTGCAGAGCAGACCAACCAGCAGAACGGCCAGCACCGCCCGGGGACGGGCCATGACCCGATCCAGCCAGCGGCCGTAGGGAGCTTCCAGCGCCTCGAGCCAGCGCTGGGGAGGGGTGATCCAGCGGGCCAGCCAGGCGGGCTCACGCCGCTCGGCGTGAAGCAGCCGGCTGGCGGCCACTGGGGTGAAGGTGAGGGCGTTGAAGGTGGAGAACACGATCGCCGCGCTGATCGCAATGGCGATCGGGGCATAGAGGCGACCCAGGCTTCCCGACAGGGTGAGGATCGGCAGGAAGACCACCACCAGCACGAGCGAGGTGGCGATTACGGCCCCACCCAGTTCGTGCATGGCTTCGCGGGCCGCCTGCATCGGCGGGGTGCCGTTCTCGAGCCGTCGGCCGATGTCCTCACTCACCACAATGGCGTCGTCCACCACCAGGCCGGTGGCCAGCACCATGCCGAACAGGCTGAGGGTATTGATCGAGGTGCCGGTTGCCAGCAGCACGCTGAGGGATCCCACCAGGGCCACCGGCACCGCTGCGGCAGTGATCAGAGCCAGGCGGCTGTTGCCCAGGCCGAGCATCAGCACCAGGAAGACCAGCAGCACGGCATCCCGCAGGCTGACCACCGTCTGGTCGATGCTGGCCCGCACGTTGTCGGCTTCATCCACGATCAGCTGCAGCTCCACCCCGGGAGGAAAGCGCGGCCGCAATTCATCGAGAGCGGCATTCACCGCTCGACTCACCTCCATGGCATTGCTGCCGTCGCGCTGAAACACCCCGATCGCCACCACGGCATCGCCGGCCAGGTTGGTGGCGATCGTGTCGTACGACTCACTGCCAAGCTCCACCCGCCCCACCTCGCGCAACTGGGTGATGCCGCCGTTGCCACTGCGGGCCACCACCAGTTGCTCCAACTCGGCGACACTGCGCAGCCGGCCCTCCATGCGCAGAGGCAGGGTGACAAGCTGATCGGCGGGCGATGGTGCTTCTCCGACCTGACCCAGCGTGGCGAGCACGTTCTGGTCTTCGAGAGCGTCGCTGATGTCCTTGATCGTGAGGTTGCGCTCCTCCAGGGCCGCAGGGTCGAGCCAGAGCCGGAAGGCCAGGGAGCTGCCACCGAACAGGGCCACCTCCCCCACGCCGTTCACCCGCTGCAGGCGGTCGCGCACCGTCTGCTCCACCCAGCCACTCAGAAACGCATCGTCGTACTGGCTGCGGTCGGCACTGAAGCTCAGCACCATCAGCAGATCATCGGAGCTGCGGCGCACCTGAACGCCAAGACGCACCACCTGGGCCGGCAACTGCCGCGCCACCACCGTGGCTTCATTCTGAGTGTTGATCTGGTTGATCTCCGGATCACCACCCTCGAACGAGAGAGTGATCAGGCTGCCGTTGGAGGAACTCACCGAGCGGATCGAATCGAGTCGCTCCAGGCCGTTGAGCTGCTTCTCCAGCAGGCTGGTGACCCCCTGTTCCACCACCTCGGGGCCCGCACCGGGATAACTGGCCCTCACGGACACCCGACCCGGCGCGATCGGAGGCAGATTTTCAACCGGCAGGCCCGCCAGGCTGACGAAGCCGATCAGCAGCACCAACAGGCTGCAGACCAGGGTGAGCACCGGGCGGCGCAGGAAGGGATCGGAGACCGACTTCAAGACGGCAGCAGCTCAGGAGGGAAACTCAAGGAAGAGTCAGCAGCGACCGCCTAAGGGAGGAGTGGCTGTTGACGCTGAGATCCTGCCGGAAAGGGCCGTTCAGCGCGAGGGCGTGGGGGTTGGGATGCGAAAACTCAGCCGATGTCGCGCTTCAGAACGACATAGAGGTAATCGGGCGACTTGTAGCGGCTGGGCAGACAGGTATGCAATTGCTCGAGGCGACTCCAGCAGACGGTGCGTTTGATCATTTCAATCGCCTTGCCCTCCTTGAGCAGCAGGCGCATGGCCTTGCAATAGAGGGAATAATTGGCTTCCAGCTCCCCGATGGTGAGAGTCTGAGACACTCCTGTGAGGGGCTTGACGCTGGTCATAGGCCTCCGTGCAACCCAGAGGGTTGAGTGCGGTCATCGACCACCCTACGGGTTGATCGTGGCACCGGGGCGCTTCGGCAACAGTCGCTACCGAGGCCACGGGACAATCGCAACACACGAGGGCGCCCTCCCATCAGGGCACCGAGGCCGTGACTGGCGTCCTGTGCTCGAGCACCGCCAGCTCGGTCTCACCGATGCGGCCCACAGCCCGCAGGGCCGCGGTGATGCGATCGATGTCCAGCACGGCATGGCAACGGACTCCAGCCGCATCAAGCCGCTCGCGGGCGCTGGAATCGGCGACACCGCCGTGGTCGATGAACACGACAACGTCGTCAACGATCAGACCCGAACTTTCAAGCTTGCCGATGCCTTCCAGCACACTACGGCCGGTGATCAGAATGTCGTCGACCAGCAGCACACGATCACCGGGATCGAAATCCCCCTCGATCAAGCGGCGAGCTCCGTGGGCCTTCACTTCCTTGCGGGGATAAATCAGTGGTTTGTGCAGCTGCAGCGACAACCCAGTGGCCGTGGGCAGAGATCCATAGGGAATGCCGGCGATGCGATCAAACGGCAGCCCCTCGATGACCTCGGCATAGGCATGCAGAACCCGGTGAAAGAGATTGGGATCAGAGATGATCTGACGCAGGTCGATGTAGTAATTGAACACGGCCCCCGAAGCCTGCACGTACTCACCGAACAGCAGGCAACCGATATCAAAGAGATCCACGATCAACTCCTCCATCGGATCCACGGCCGCCTCGGGCTGCGGTAACCACAGCTGGCAGGAGCCATCACCGCCGATCGGTCGGGCTTCAAGGCAACGCAACCGCTGTTCCTCGATGCGGAGCTTGAGCTGCTCGGCCCTCGGGCCGATGTCGTCTTCCACCAGCAGGTTCTGGGGCAGCGGCAGCAGCAGGCCATCGGCCGCGGCGGTGAGGCCGGCCTGCAGCAGTGCCTCCAGGCGCTCCTCCTCCCCCCAGAGGCTGCGCAGGATCAGAAACCGCTCCGGCGCCTCCTGGCGCACCCGCGCCAGGATCTCCGGATCACTGGTGCCCACCTCCAGCAGCAACTGCTCCGGCGTCGCCCAGAGTTGGCACTCGCGCACGATGCGCAGATAGAGCGGATTGGTCTCGTCGGGATAGTGCTGCAGCACCCGCGCGGCGGCGTTGGAGCTGTGGCAGGTCACCACCACCGCCCGGGAGGGATGCAGCAGAAACGGGGCGGCGATGTCCTGACCGGCCAGGGGGGAGAGGGTCACGGCGTCGGCCCCCAGATCGCGGAACAGGTAATGCGCCAGGGCCGAGGAGGTGTTGAGATCGCCGTGCTTGGCGTCGATGATCAAGGGGATGCTGAGCGGCACGAGCTCACGCACCTCGCGCAGCAGCTCCAGACCGATCGGACCGAGCGCCTGGTAGAAGCCGAGGCTGGGCTTGTAGGCGCAGACATGGGGGGAGGTGGCCTCGACCACCTCCTTGATCCAGTAGCGGGCCTGACTGAGGAAGGAGCGGCCCGCCATGCCACGGCGCTGCACCCAGTTCTGCAACATCTCCGGGTTGGGGTCCAGCCCGGTCACCAGCAGCGACTGGTTCTCGGCGATGGCTTCGGTGAGGGAAACGAAAAAGCCCACGCGCGGGGGGCGGCATGGATGGGTGCTAAGCCGGCCGCTCTGCAGCAGACACCTGCGTGACACAGGACTTATTGATCCGCACCTGGATGATCCGGGCCATCCAGGTGTGGATCATCCAGCGGCAATCGCGTGGGCCAGAGGGGTCGCCAGACGCCACGGCAGGGTCTCGCCGGCATGGAAGGGCACCAGCTCGATCGCCCGGCCCGCCGCGTCATTGCGGTGCAGCTGCGCCGGAATCGGCTGGGGCACCCGCTCCAGAGTGATCGTGCCCTCGTTGAGGGGCAGGCCGTAGAAGCGGGGACCGAACACCGAGGCGAAGTTCTCGAACCGCTCCAGGGCGTTCTCCTGATCAAACACCTGGGCGTAGCTCTCCAGGGCCCAGGGTGCGTTGAAGATGCCGGCGCAGCCGCAGGACGTCTCCTTGGCGGCGCGACCGTGGGGCGCCGAATCGGTTCCCAGGAAAAAGCGGGGGTCACCGGAGACGGCCGCGGCCCGCAGGGCGAGGCGATGGAGCTCCCGTTTGGCCACCGGCAGGCAGTAGAAATCCGGCCGCAGGCCACCGCTGAACATGGCGTTGCGGTTGATGTGCAGATGGTGCGGTGTGATCGTGGCCGCCAGATTGGCGGGCGTCCCGCGCACGAAATCCACCGCATCCGCGGTGGTGATGTGTTCCAGCACCACCTTCAGAGCGGGATGGCGCTGCAACAGCGGCTGCAGATGGCGCTCGATGAAGACCGCCTCGCGATCAAAGATGTCGATCGAGGCCTCGGTGACCTCGCCATGGATCAGCAGGGGCATGCCGATCCGCTCCATGGTCTCCAGCACCGGCGCGATCGCCGCGGGATCGGTGACTCCCGCCGCCGAATTCGTGGTGGCGTGGGCCGGATAGAGCTTGCAGGCCGTGAACACACCGTCGGCGAAGCCGGCCGCAATCTCTGCCGGATCGATCGTGTCGGTGAGGTAGGCGGTGAGCAGCGGCGTGAACGTGCATCCATCCGGAAGGGCCGCCTGGATGCGTTCGCGGTAGGCCCGGGCCGCCGCCACCGTGGTGATCGGCGGCCGCAGGTTGGGCATCACGATCGCCCGGGCGAACTGCCGCGCCGTGTCGGACACCACGGCCTGCAACATGGCGCCGTCGCGCAGATGCACATGCCAGTCGTCGGGCTGACGGATCGTGAGGCGCTCGACAGCCATGGGCAACGGCAGAACAGGGACAAGCCAGGATTGACCCTAGGCAGCGGCCGCCGCCCGGCCCGATCCAGGCGGCTGAAACACCCCCGGGCCGCCACATTGGAGCCAGCGGCACCGGCAAGGTGACCTACCGGGAGGCGAACGCCCTGATCACAGCCCTGCGGCGCCCAGCGGCCTACGACCATCCCGTGGGCCGGATCGTCCTGCTGGAGACCCACATCTCCTGGGTGCTGCTCAGCGGGCCCTACGCCTACAAGATCAAGAAACCGGTGAGCTTCGGCTTCGTCGATTTCTCCACCCTGGAGCTCCGCCGCCAGTTCTGCGCCGAGGAGCTTCGGCTCAACCAACGGCTCGCGCCCGATCTCTACCTGGACGTGGTGCCGATTCTCGGCCCGGTGGGGCAGGCCCGCTTCGGCCCGCCCGAGGCCCTGATGGGGCCAAGCGACGCTCCCCTCGAAGACGAGCTCGACGCGATGATCGATGTGGCCGTGCGGATGCGCCAGTTCGATCAGGACGACCTGCTGCCGGCCGCCCTGAAACGGGGTGCCATCAATGGCGGGATGATCGATCGGCTGGCCCACGATCTGGCCTGCTTTCAGGCCCGGGCCGCCATCGCCGCTCCGTCAGGCCCCTACGGCAGCTTCGAGGCGGTGGTGGCGCCGGCGGACGCCAACATCGCGGCGCTGATGGCGGTGGAGGTCCTGATCCCCCGATTGCGGCCCCTGCAGGACTGGAGCCGCACCACCCTGGCCGCCCTGGCGCCGCTGCTGCCCGCCCGCCGCCAGGCGGAGCGGATCCGTGAAGGCCACGGCGATCTGCACCTCGGCAACATGGCCCTGCTGGGCGGGCGGATCACCGTGTTCGACGCCCTCGAGTTCAACCCGGCCCTGCGTTGGATCGACGTGATCAGCGATCTGGCCTTCCTGGTGATGGATCTGCACCAGAGCGGCCATGCGGGCCTGGGCTGGCGGCTTCTCAACCGCTGGCTGGAGAGCAGCGGCGACTACGAAGGCCTGCGGCTCTGGCGCTGGTATGAGGCCTACCGCGCCCTGGTGCGGGCCAAGGTGGCGGTGCTGCGCGCCACGCAGCAGGGCCTGTCCCCCCTTGGAGACCCGTCCACAGCGGCCAGCGTGGAGCGTTATCTGGCGTTGGCGGAGGGATTGATGCGGCCGACTCCGCAGGCACTGGTGCTCACCCACGGGGTGTCGGGATCCGGCAAATCCCACCACAGCCTGCAGGTCTGCGAACGGCTGGGGGCGATCCGCATCCGTTCCGACGTGGAACGCAAACGGCTGGCGGGCCTGTGGGGAGAGCCCCGCCAGCGGCACCCCCAGGCCAGCGGCCCCCTGTACGGAGCCGCCATGTCTGACCTGCTGTTCGAGCAGCGCCTGCCACAGCTGGCCGAAGCGGTGCTGGCTGGTGGGTTCACACCGATCGTGGATGCCACCTTCCTGCGGCGACGTCAGCGGCAGGCCTGGGCGGAGCGGGCGCGGCGCTGGGGCGTGCCCCTGGTGATCCTGGAGTTCAGCGCCCCTGCCGCGCTGGTGCTGCAACGGATCGCCGAGCGAGGCCGCCGGGGGGACGATCCCTCCGACGCCGACGCGGCGGTGGTACGGCAGCAGTGGCACACGCTCGAATCGCTGGATTCCGACGAGCGGGCCCAGGCTGTGCAGGTCGACGCAACGGCCGACCCGGAATGCACCACCGCCGCCTTGAGGCAACGCCTCAGGGTCTGAAGCGACCGGCAGCGCCTCCGGACATCACGCCGGCGGGCATCACGCCTCAGGCCAGCCCAGTTCAGGCCAGAACCGCGATGCAATCGATCTCCACCCGCGCGTCCTTGGGCAGGGCCGCAACTTGCACGCAGGCCCGCGCCGGGGAGATGCCGGCGCCGAACACCTCGGCGTAGAGGGCGTTGACGCGGGCGAAATCCCCCAGATCCACCAGGAAGACCGTGGTGCGCACCACCTGCTGGGACGTGCAGCCGGCGGCGGCCAGCACCGCCTGCAGGTTGGTCAGCACCTGGCGGGTCTCGGCTTCCACGTCGCCGTCGCCCACCATGGCGCCGGTGGCCGGATCGAGGGCGATCTGGCCGGAGCAATAGAGCACACCGCCCGCCTTCACAGCCTGGTTGTAGGGACCCACCGGGGCCGGTGCGTCGCTGGTGATCACGGCTTCCAGCTGCGGGGCACCACTGGGGGAGGACGCGCTCATGGCCCGGGGACCGTTGGGAGAAGATGACGGCTGAGACTATGGCCCTTCCCGGCCCCGGCCCCATGGCCAGCGACCTCGACTCCCTGATGCCTCCCGATCTGCCGCGGCGCCAGCACGTGCGGATCGAGGGGCTGTGGCACCGCTATCCCGGCACCGACCCTGAAGCCTGGACGCTGCGGGGCATCGATCTCAGCCTGGCCCAGGGTGAGCTGGTGGGCCTGCTGGGCCCCTCCGGCTGCGGCAAGACCACCCTGCTGCGGCTGATCGCCGGTTTCGAGCACCCCAGCCGCGGCAGCGTGGCGATCGACGGCCGGGTGGTGGCGGGGCCGAACCGCTGGCTGGAACCGGAGCGCCGTGGCGTCGGCATGGTGTTCCAGGACTATGCCCTGTTCCCCCATCTCGATGCCTGGCGCAATGCCTGCTTCGGCTTGCGGCGCGGCCAGGACAGCAGCCGAGCGGCCTGGCTGCTGGAACTGCTCGGGCTCAAGGGGCTGGAGGAGCGGTATCCCCACGAGCTCTCGGGAGGCCAGCGCCAGCGCCTGGCCCTGGCCCGTGCCCTGGCGCCAGGGCCCTCAGTGGTGCTGCTGGACGAACCCTTCTCCAACCTGGACGTGGAGGTGCGCCTGCGGCTGCGCAGCGAACTGCCGGCGGTGCTCAGCCGCTGCGGCGCCAGTGGCCTGATCGTGACCCACGACCCGGAAGAGGCCCTGGCGATCTGTGATCGGGTGGCGGTGCTGCGCAACGGCAACCTCGATCAGTGCGCCAGCCCGCGGGATCTGGTGCAGCGGCCTGCCACACCCTTCGTGGGCCGCTTTGTGCTGCAGGGCAACCTGGTGCCGGCCCGGCGGCAGGGCGACCATCTCGACACGGCCCTGGGCCGGCTGGCTCCCCTCGACGGCCAGCATCTCCAGCCCTCCCAGGACGAGGTGCTCGAAGCCCTGATCAGCCCGGAGGCGATCAGCCTCGAAGCCGACGGGGAGGGTGACGCCTGGGTGATGGGCCGCGAGTTCCTGGGCCGCGACTGGCTGTATCAGGTGCAGCAGGGCTCGGGTGCGGCGGCGGTGCAACTGCGGCTGCGGCTGCCTCTGGAGCAGGAACATCCTCGCGGGCAACGCTGCCGCCTGCGCCTGCGCCGCGGTGAATCGGCGCTGTTGTTTCCGGAGCGGCAGGCACTGGTGGCGCTCTGAGCAGCGCCCGCCAGCCCCCTCAGCCGCGCCAGTGATCCTTGCGGCCGCGGCGCTCGCCCAGCTGCTCGGCCGTGGTGGCCCGCACCATCAGGTTGGTGGCCCGCTCCAGCGCGATCGTGCTGGGAATGGTGGGGATCCCGTGGCGGCGGTCGTTCTGCACCTGGGCGAGCCGGGCGGCGATCGCCGCATCGCCGGGCTGCTCGGCCGCGGCCCAGCGCAGGTTGTCTTCGGTGTATTCGTGGGCGCACCAGACCCGGGTGGCGGCAGGCAGGGCCGCCAGGCTCTGGAGGGAGGCATGCATCTGGGCTGGTGTGCCCTCGAACAGTCGCCCGCAGCCGCCGGCAAACAGGGTGTCACCGCAGAACAGGTGGCCGCCGACCGGATCGCCCTGCTCTTCCTTCGGCAGGTGAAAGGCGAGATGGCAGCGGGTATGACCGGGAACCTCCAGCACCTGAACCGTTGTTCCCAGCAGCTCGAAGCGGTCGCCACCGCGCACGCCGCGGGTCTGGAAGGGAATCCGGGAGCGATCGGCGGCGGAAGCAATCACGGCCGCCTGCGGCCAGCGCCGCAGCAACGCCGGTGTGCCACCGATGTGATCACTGTGATGGTGGGTCTGGAGCACCGCCACCAGCTCCAGCCCCTGGCCCTCCAGGGCGGCAATCACCGGCTCGGCCACGGCCGGATCCACCACCGCCGCCTCGTTGCCACGGCGCAGCAGAAACACGTAGTTGTCCTGCAGCACCGGCAGCAGCGAGACCTCGAGAGCAGGCGCTGGAAGGTGCGGTGGGGTCTCCAGTCCCGGCGTGGTCAGTCCCATCGTTAAAGTCCGGCTGCGGCTCGGTCCCATGATCACCGCTGCATGATCTGCGCCGCAGCGCTGGCTGCGCGCCCCCCGCCGAGCCCGCCATGATCACCGTCGCCCTGGCCAAAGGAGCTCTGCTCAAGCATTCGGTGCGGCGCTTCGCAGCGGCCGGTCTCGATTTTTCGTCGTTGCTCGATCCCGACAACCGCCAGCTGATGGTGGCGAGCAGCTGTGGCCGCGCCCGCGCCCTGTTGGTGCGCAATGGCGATGTGCCGGTGTATGTGGCCTACGGCCAGGCCCAGCTGGGTGTGGTGGGGTACGACGTGCTGCGCGAGCACCAACTGCCGGTGGCCCAGCTGGTGGATCTCGGCTTCGGCGGCTGCCGCATGGCAGTGGCGGTCAAAGCCGCGAGCGGCTACACCCGGGCGGCGGATCTGCCGGCCCACTGCCGCATCGCCAGCAAGTTCACCCGGTGCGCGGAAGACTTCTTCGCAGCCCTGGATCTGCCGGTGGAGGTGATCCACCTCACCGGATCGGTGGAGCTGGGGCCGATCACCGGCATCTCCGAGGCGATCGTCGATCTGGTGGCCACCGGCCGCACCCTGCAGGACAACGGTCTGGTGGCGATCGAAGATCTGTTCCACAGCACCGCCCGTCTGATCGGCCATCCCCTCGCGCTGCGGCTCGATGGCGGCGAGCTCCAGACCCTGATCGACCGGATCGCCAGCGTGGGACAACCCGCCAGCCGGTCGCCGCAGCCGGCCCTGGCGCAGGCCGGCTGATGGCCAGCCTCGATCGCCAGCGTCTGCTTCGTCTGATTCCCTACCTGGGCCGGGATCGGCGCCGACTGCTGCTCACCCTGCTGCTGCTGATCCCCCTGGCCCTGTCGGCCGCCGTGCAACCTCTGCTGGTGGGCCAGGCGATCGCCGTTCTGCGGGGCGAACCCACCATGGCCTGGCTGCAGGGCCAGCCGGTCCCCGCTGCCCTGCGGTGGCTCGTGCTGCTGCTGCTGGCGGCGGTGGCGGTGCGGCTCTCCCTGCAGAGCGCCCAGAGCTACAACGTGCAGGCGATCGGCCAGCGGCTCACGGCCCGCATCCGTGACGATCTCTTCCGTCACGCCCTGGCCCTGTCGCTGCGGTTCCACGACAGAACGCCGGTGGGCAAGCTGCTGACCCGGCTGACCAGCGACGTCGATGCCCTGGCGGAGGTGTTCGGCAGCGGTGCCTTCGGGGTGCTGGCCGATCTGGTGACGCTTCTGGTGATCGCGATCACGATGATCTCGATCGAATGGCGCCTCGGCCTGCTGCTGCTGCTCAGCCAGGTGCCCGTAACCCTGGGCATCCTCTGGCTGCAGGGCCGCTACCGCACGGCCAACTACCGGGTGCGGGAGGAGCTGGGCCAGCTCAACGCCGATCTGCAGGAAAACATGCAGGGGCTGGAGGTGGTGCAGATGTTCCGCCGCGAGGCCTACAACAGCGCCCGCTTCGCCCGCACCACCGACGCCTACCGCAAGGCCGTGACCGGCACGATCCTGTTCGACAGCTCGATCTCCGCCTTCATCGAATGGGTGGCCCTCTCCGCCGTGGCGGTGGTGCTGGCGCTTGGGGGCTGGATGGTGACCAGCGGCAGCATGGGCCTGGGGGTGCTCACCACCTTCATCCTGTTCTCTCAGCGGCTGTTCGATCCCCTGCGCCAGCTGGCCGAGCGCTTCACCCAGATTCAGGGTGGCCTCACGGCCGTTGAGCGGATCGGTGAGTTGCTGGAGCAACCGATCGAGATCGGCGACCTCCCGGAGGAGCAACGCAGTGCTGCCGCCATCCGGAGCGGCGCCCTGCGGGCCAGTGCCGGCGAGGTCGTATTCGAGAACGTCTCCTTCGCCTACCGCAGCGACGACCCGATCCTCGAGGATCTCAGCTTCCGGATCGCCCCCGGCGAGCATGTGGCCCTTGTGGGACCCACCGGCTCCGGCAAGTCAACCGTGATTCGCCTGCTCTGCCGCCTCTATGAGCCCCAGCGAGGCCGCATCCTGCTCGACGGCATCGACATCCGTCAGCTGCCCATCCCCACCTTGCGCCAGCGGCTTGGGGTCGTGCTGCAGGACACCTTCCTGTTCAGCGGCAACGTGGCCGACAATCTCCGGCTCGATGCTGCCATCGACAACGCCCGACTCAAACAGCTCTGCCACGACCTGGGTCTCGATCCGCTGCTGCGTCGCCTGCCGGATGGTCTCCAGACCGAGCTGCGCGAGCGGGGCGCCAATCTCTCCTCGGGCGAGCGCCAGCTGCTGGCGGTGGCTCGGGTGGCGATTCGCGATCCGTCCGTGCTGGTGATGGATGAAGCCACCGCCTTCCTCGACCCCTCCACCGAGGCCACCCTGCAGCGGGACCTGGAATCGCTGTTGCAGGAGCGCACGGCCATTGTGATCGCCCACCGCCTGGCCACGGTCGAGGCAGCCGATCGCATCCTGGTGCTGCGCAAGGGCCGGCTGATCGAGCAGGGCAACCACCGCGATCTTCGGGAAGCCGGTGGCCTCTACGCCCAGCTGGCCGACCTCCAGGAGAAAGGGCTGGCCAGGCTCTGAGCTTCGGCCTTCAGTGGCGCCCCACAGGCTCGGGGCTTGGGGCGATCGGATCGCTGGCCAGCTCAGGGGTTACGAAGCCGATTCCTTCCTCCTCCAACCAGCTGCGCATCAGAGCCGCCAGCTCAACCGGCCGCTGCCGCATCGGCAGATGGCCCGCCCCCGTCATCTCCTCAAACCGGTGATGGCGGGTGTATCCAGCTAAATGGCGCACATAGCGCGGTGCCATCACGCCGTCGTTGCTGCCGCTGATCCAGAGGCTGGGAACCACCAGCTCGGCGGTCAGCGCCGGCAGTTGCCGCACCGCCGCGCGGCTGGTGCTGCAGGCCAGCAGGCCACGGGCCGCCCGCGCATCCGCCAGCAGTGGCGCCGCAATCGAGGC
>NZ_JAYGIC010000176.1:0-34227 GCF_034931105.1 Synechococcus sp. CCY9201
TCAGCTTCCGCTTCAATCACCGCTTCAAGCTGGAAGAGATGACCGATCAAGTGCTCCAGGCGGCCTGTCTCTGCACTGCACGACCCGAACACCTCCTGAGGAGGGCGGAGCTTGCTACCTAATCAAGAGGGACAATGGGAGGAATCGCTCAAGATGCCGCCTCTGCAACCAACTGCGCCGCAACGACGACGATGGCAGGCATGCCCTGAAGCTCGCAATGTAAGGCGCATTCAAGGCCTAATCCGAATGAACTCAGACCACGATCGCCAGGATCAGGGGCAAGGATCACTGTGCAGACATCGCTCCGGTCATCCATAAAAAAAGCCGGCTTCAAGAGCCGGCGGAGGTAACGGAGAGGGAGGGATTCGAACCCTCGATAGAGTTGCCCCTATACAGCATTTCCAGTGCTGCGCCTTCGACCACTCGGCCACCTCTCCGGGGGCAAAATGGGGCAACCAAGTGGCAATGTAGCAGCAGGTCCGGCGGCTTCCCGCCCATCGACCCCGCCCCTCCAGCGTTCCTGTTCATGACCCGCAGCCATCCGATCACGGTCCACTGGCGTCAGGCCAACCGGGTGATCCGCAGGGAGGTGCCGGAAGGGGAGTACATCCTGCGTAGCTTCGAGCAGCAGGGTGAACCGCTGCCGTTCAGTTGCCGTAACGGCTGCTGCACGGCCTGCGCGGTGCGGGTGCTGTCCGGGGAGATCGACCAGCGCGAGGCCCTGGGGCTGTCGCGGGAGCTACGCGCCAAGGGCTACGGCCTGCTCTGCGTGGCCAGGGCCCTCGGACCGCTTGAAGTCGAAACCCAGGACGAAGACGAGGTCTATGACCTGCAGTTCGGTCGGTTCTTCGGCCGTGGCAAGGTGCGTCCCGGCCTGCCCCTCGACGACGAATGAGCGGTTCCACCAGCTCCCTGCCCACCGCCCCGTCGAACGCTCGGACCGATGGTCTCGTGAGTCCGCCGCTGTCGGTGTCCGGTGACGCCCTGGCGGCCTCGGGCCTCTCCCTCGGCGAGCTGGAGCGGTTGGTGGCCATCGCCCGCCGCGCCGCCGAGGCCGGTGGCACCCAGTTGCGGCGCTTTGATGGTCAGCTCGAGCAGGTCCGCGAGAAGGGTCGCGCCGGCGATCTGGTCACCGAGGCTGATCTGGCCGCCGAAGCCGCCGTGCTGGCCTTTCTGGAGGCGGAAACACCCCAGATCGGAGTGCTGGCTGAGGAGAGCGGTCGCCGCCAACGCTCCGGCGATCTCGAGTGGTGTGTGGACCCTCTGGACGGCACCACCAACTACGCCCATGGATTTCCTTTTTATGGCACCTCCGTGGGCCTCACCTGGCAGGGCCAGCCGCTGCTCGGCGCTCTGGCCGCACCGGGCCTTGATCAGCTCTACTGGGCCGCACCGGGCCTGGGCTCCTGGTGCAATGGTCACCGACTGCAGGTGAGCCCCTGCGGGGGACTCAGTGACGCTCTTCTGGCCACCGGCTTCGCCTACGACCGCACCACCCGGCTTGATAACAATTACGCCGAGTTCGCCTACTTCACCCACCGCAGCCACGGCGTGCGGCGCGCTGGTGCCGCCGCCCTGGATCTGGCCTTTGTGGCGGCAGGACGGCTGGACGGTTACTGGGAGCGCGGCCTGTCCCCCTGGGATCTGGCCGCCGGCGTGGTGCTGGTGGAACAGGCCGGTGGCTTGATCAGCAGCTACGACGGCAGTCCCTTCGATCTCAGCAGTGGTCGCCTGATCGCCTGCGGCCCCCAGCTGCATGGTGGCCTGGTGGCAGGCCTGGCCGCCTGCCGTCCGCTGAGCGGCGCCAGCTTCGGAGCCCCTGAGCTGGATGGCCCCTGACGGTGCGGTCCATAGGATCGCCCAGCCTTCTCCCTCGCCCGATCGCCATGGCTCTGCAACCCGCCGCCGGCGCCCGGGACCGCCACCCGCGCGAGGTGGAGAGGAACCGCAGGCTGGTGGAGCTGCTGGCTGGTGTGTTCCGCCTCTGGGGGTATCAGGAGGTGGACCCCCCCACGATCGAGCGGATCGACACCCTCGAAGCCGGAGGCGCCATCGCCACCAGCGAGATGGTTCGGCTCGCCTCCGACGATCCGCTGGCCCTGCGTCCTGAACTGACAGCCTCGATCGCCCGGGCCGCCAGCACGCGCCTGGCCGGCCGGCCACGGCCCCTGCGGCTGTGGGCCAGCGGCAACACCTTCCGCAGCGTGATCGCCGATGGCGGCGACCAGCGGATCAGCGAACAGGTGCAATGCGGCGTGGAGCTGCTGGGGGAGCCCTCCGCCGCGGCAGACACGGAACTGCTGCATCTGCTGCTCGCCGCAGCCGCCACCCTGGGATTGCAGCCCCACCACCAGCCCCGGTTGCTGGTGGGGCACCACGGCATCCTCTCGGCCCTGCTGGCATCGATTCCTGTCGAGCAGGCTGGTGCGGTGCGACAGGCCCTCACCAGCTTCGATCCCCTCGCCCTTGACCAGCTAGCGCTGCTGGGAGGGCAGCGCAGCCAATTGCAGCAACTGATGCGGCTACGGGGAGAACCCACGGCGGTGCTGTACCAGCTCGAGCAATGGCTCGGGCCGATCGAGCCGCTCAACGAGCTCGCCCAGACCCTGGCCAGCGTTGCACCGATGGCGGCATCACTTGGAGTGGCCCTGCAACTCGATCCCACCTTTCAGCCTCACTTCGCCCTGTACGACGGCCTGGTGATCAAATTGGTCTGCCAGGCTGCGGACGCCCCCCGCGACATCGCCAGCGGGGGGCGCTACGACAAGCTCGTGGGGCGCTTCTGCAGCGATGCCGGCCAGGCGGCGGGGGTGGGTTTTGCCTTCGCGATCGATGCCATCCGTGACCTGCTGGGCAGCGCCGAGGGGCAGGCCGAGCCGCGTTGGCTGGTGAGCTGTCGCACCAGCGCCGGCTTGCCGAAGGCGTTGCAGCGGCTCCAACAACTGCACGTCGCCGAGGAAGCGGCGGAACTGGGCCCGAAATCCTGTGCCAGCCAGGCCGAGGCCGACACCATCGCCCGCGAGCGCGGCTGTCGTGGAGCCATCTGGCTGCCGGACTGAATGCCCCGGAGTGGCCGGAAGCACAGAGGCCCAAAGCCAATCCTTAGGATCAGTGCCCACCGGTTCAACCCTGCATGGCCCACACGATCGTCACCAATGTGTGCGAGGGCGTGGCCGACTGCGTCGATGCCTGCCCGGTGGCCTGCATTCATCCCGGCCAAGGGGCCAACAGCAAGGGCACGGGCTTTTTCTGGATCGACTTCGACACCTGCATTGACTGCGGCATCTGTCTGCAGGTATGCCCCGTGGAGGGGGCCATCCTTCCGGAAGAGAAACCCGAGCTCCAGCGAGCAGGCTGAGGCTGCGGGGATCCATACGGCAGCGTGTCTCCCGCTTCCCAGGCACCTGACCCCCAACAAGAACAAGACGGTTGAGAGGCCGAACCGACCTTCTCGAGTTGTGGTGGCTTCAGTGAGGTTGTCCTGATGGCATCAAGCGACAAGTTCGGAGACCCCTCCCTCTGATGGCTTGAGCAGTTCACCACCAGGCCTCTACGGTCAGCAGCAGTGATCCAAACCTGACCAATGCCGGTGCTGGAAGAGACAGGCCAGATTCAGATCCATACAGAAAACATCTTCCCGATCATCAAGAAGGCCGTCTACAGCGGTCATGAGGTGTTTCTGCGGGAACTGGTGAGCAACGGCGTCGATGCCATCAGCAAGCGCCGCATGGCCGCCATGGGCGGCGATTGCAGTGAAGGTCCGGAAGGCGAGATCCAGATCCGCATCGATCGGGACGCCAAGACCCTCACGATCAGCGACAACGGCATCGGCATGACAGCCGATGAGGTGAAGCGCTACATCAACCAGGTGGCCTTCTCCAGCGCTGAAGACTTTCTCGAGAAATACAAGCAGGAAGACGACGCCATCATCGGCCACTTCGGCCTCGGCTTCTACTCCAGTTTCATGGTGGCCAGGCAGGTGGAGCTGGTCTCGCTCAGCGCCCGCGACGGCAGCGAGGCCGTGCGCTGGAGCTGCGATGGCTCGCCCAATTTCAGCCTCGAGAGCGCTGAGCGCAGCGAGCCGGGCACCGATGTGATCCTGCACCTGATGGAGGAGGAACTCGAATACATCGAGCCCTCCCGCATCCGCACCCTGATCACCACCTACTGCGACTTCCTGCCGGTGGCGGTGCAGCTCGAGGGTGAAACGGTGAACAAGCGGGAGGCGCCGTGGCGCAAAAGCCCCCGCGAGCTGAAGGATGACGACTATATCGAGCTGTATCGGTATCTCTACCCCTTCCAGGGTGACCCGCTGCTCTGGGTGCATCTCAACACCGATTACCCCTACAACCTCCAGGGAATTCTCTACTTCCCCCGCTCCAGCGGCCGGGCCGACTGGGAGAAGGGAGAGATCCGGCTCTACTGCAACCAGGTGTTTGTGAGCGACTCCATCAAGGAGGTGGTGCCGCGCTATCTGCTGCCCCTGCGCGGCGTGATCGATTCGCCGGATATTCCCCTGAACGTGAGCCGCTCGGCCCTGCAGACCGACCGACGGGTGCGCTCGATCGGCGGTTTCGTGGCCAAGAAGGTGGGCGACAGGCTCAAGCAGCTGCATCGCGACGAACCGAAGCGCTACGCCGAGATCTGGGAATCGCTTGCCCCCTTCATCAAGATCGGTGCCATGGAAGACGAGAAGTTCGCCGACCAGGTGGCTGATCTGGTGCTGTTCGGCACCACGGCTCCTGCGGCTGAATCGCCCTCCAGCGATACCGATGACAACGCCGCTGCCGAAGCAACTGCCCTCGATCCCATCCCCACCGATGGGAAGACTTACACCACGCTCTCCGGCTATCGCAGCCGCCTCACTGCCGGCAACGACAAACGCATCCTCTACTGCACCGATGAAGCCGGCCAGGCCGGGGCACTGGCCCTGTGGCGCAGCCAGGGCGCCGAGGTGCTGCTGGCGGACACCTTCATCGACACCCAGTTCATCCCCTGGCTGGAACACCGCCACGAGGAGCTGAAATTCCAGCGGGTCGATGCCGAACTCGACGACAGCCTCAAGGAACAGGAGAGCGAGCTGGCCGATGCCGATGGCAAAGACGCCTCTGAAAAGTTGCGAGACCTGTTCCGCAGTGCCCTGAACGACGACAGGGTGACCATCCAGGTGCAGGCCCTCAAGGGCGACAGTGCCCCGGCCGCCCTGATCCTGTTGCCGGAACAGATGCGCCGTATCAACGACATGGGCGCCCTGATGGAGCAGCGCCTGCCGGGATTGCCCGATCATCACGTGCTGGTGATCAACCGCCGTCACCGGCTTGTGGAGGGCCTGCTGAAGCTCTCCGCTGGCGCGGTTCTCACCTCGCCCGCCGCTGCGGCCAGCTCCCCCAGTCAGCAACTCTCCAGCGACCTGAGCCGCCATATCTATGAGCTGGCCCGATTGGCTGTGGGAGGTCTGGAGCCGAATCAGCTGGCGGGCTTCCAGCAGCGCAGCGGTGATCTGATGGGCCGGCTGATGGAACGGGGCCTCTGAAGCTGAATCCGGCCCTCCGGGCCAGCTTGAACCGGGGCCCCAACCATGCCTGGGGCCCCTTTGGTAAGATCTTCGCTTGGGCGTTGATGCCCGAGCGTTGTGTTGTTTCGGTAGAACGTCATGTCCCGGGTTTGTCAGCTCACCGGCAAGCGCGCCAACAACGGGATGGCCGTCAGCCACTCCCACGTGCGCACCAAGAAACTTCAGCAGGTGAACCTCCAGGAGCGACGCCTGTGGTGGGCCGAGGGCAAACGCTTCGTGAAGCTGCGGGTCTCCACCCGTGCCCTCAAGACCATTCAGAAGAAAGGCCTGGGTGCCTATGCCCGCGAACTGGGGGTCAACCTGGCCAAAATCTGAAGGGCATCAGCACCGGCCGCTCTGCTGGGGCAGCTGAGGCTGACGCCGCCATCAAGTTCTGAATCCTGCCATGCATCGCCGACCCCTTCTTCAAGGCCTGGCCATGGCGGCTCTTGGCCTGCTTGGACATCCCAGGCAGGCTTTTGCAATGGGAGGCACACTTCCTTCGCTCGATACAGAGGCTCCGGCCTTTGATCTTGAGGGCGTCGTGGCTGGAGCCATCATCCACCGCAGTCTCACCGACTTCGCCGGCCGCTGGTTGGTGCTCTATTTCTATCCCAAGGATTTCACCGGCGGTTGCACGCTCGAAGCTCGTGGCTTCCAGCGTGACCTGGCCGCCTTTGCTGCGCTGGACGCCAACGTGGTCGGCATCAGCGCCGATGATCCCGAGGCCCACGCGTCCTTCTGCGACAGCGAAGGGCTGGCCTTCCCTCTGCTCTCTGATCCGGGTGGCACCGTGAGCCAACGCTACGGCTCCTGGATCCCCCCATTCTCACAACGGCATACCTTTCTGATCGATCCGGCCGGCATCCTGCGGCAGCGCTGGGTGGCGGTTCGCCCCACCCTGCACAGCCAGGAGGTGCTGGGCGCACTGCAAAGCATTCAGGGCAAACACCCCTAGGGTGTCGGCTGCGATATCCGCCCCATGGCCCCGTTCCCCCGGAGTCTGCAAGGCCAGTTGCCTCGGCTGCGCCGCCGCCAGTTGCTCAGAATGTTGCCCTCTCTGGGCATCGCCATCGCAGCAGCGCCCTGGTTCATTCCCCGGTCTGGCCGGTCTGCAAGTCAGGGCCCGCCCACCAGATTGCGGGTTCTGGCGATCGCTGACAGCGGCAGCGGCAACGCCAATCAAAAGGCCGTGGCCGATCGCATGGCCGCATTGCATCGCCGAGAGCCAGTCAATCTGGTGCTGATGGGCGGAGACAACATCTACCCAGACGGCAACATCAAGCTGGTGCAGTCCACCTTTGAGCGTCCCTACCGGGCCCTGCTTCAGGCGGGGGTGCCCTTTCATGCGGTGCTGGGCAATCACGACATCCGCACCGCGAACGGCACTCCGCAGCTCCACTACAAACCCTTCGGCATGGCAGGACGGTGGTACAGCCTGCGACGAGGGCCGGTGGAGTTTTTTCTGCTCGACACCAATGGCAACGCCGACTGGAACCGACAGTTACCTTGGCTTCAGAGTGCCCTGAGCGCTTCCAAGGCCCCCTGGAAGGTGGTGGTAGGCCACCATCCGATTTACTCATCGGGTCATTACGGCGACCAGCCGCACCTGATCCATCGACTCACACCACTGTTCAAACGACACGGCGTGCAGCTGTACATCAACGGCCACGAGCACAACTACGAGCGCACAAAGCCGATTGATGGCATCACTTACCTCACGGTGGGCGGTGCTGGGGCCTGGCTGCGACCGGTCAAGGCCAACGCCCGCAGCGCCCGGGCCGCCAGTGTCTACAGCTTCGCTGAACTCGATTTCACTCCCACCCAACTTGAGCTGCGGGCCTGGGACAGCAAGGGACAGCGTATCGATCAGGTGCAACTGACGGCGCAACCCTGAGCACGAGCCCGCGTTGTCAGCTCACAATCCTCAGCCCACAATCCAGGTGCACGACTTTCAGCGGTATAGCTGCCTGGTCCATGGTCTCCAGCGGCATGCTGTCCGGCGGTCCTGCATGAAACAGCCTGGCAACCAGAACTGCACGGCCTGAGCTGTCGCCATGCTGATTTCTCTCCATCCTGATCCGTCTCCATGACGACTCTCACGCTTCCGAGACTGGTCGGGTCAAGCCTTGCCCTGGGTTTGATGCCGCTGTTGCCGGGCTCGGCCATGGCCGCGTCTCTGAAAGGGCGGATTCCCCTGACCGAGGCGGCACCCCTGCGTGTGGAGCTGCGTGAACAAGCCCACTATCGCTGCCGCGGCGGCGGAGAGGTGAGAGCCAGCTATTACAGCCTCAACGACGACAGCCTTGCCTTTGTCCGCCTGATCTTGCCTGGGGGGAGCCAGCAGACCCTGCCCAACATCGTCTCCGGGTCGGGTGCCCGCTACAGCGACGACGCCTCAATGGTGTGGTGGGTCAAGGGCGATGGAGCCTTCGCACAGACCCGAGGATCAGATGGCAGCTGGGAGACCAGCCTGGAGGATTGCAGGCTGAAACGCCCCTGACAATCCGCTCGTGTCAGCAGCCATGCCACTCGCGATTCAGTGGAGGGCCTCGACCAGGAGCTGCTGGTGAACAGCTGCGTCAGCGCGCTGAGCTTCGATGCGCTCGCGCTCCATCGGCACATCCAGCAGGGCGCGCCAGGAGGCGAGAAGGGCAGCAGAGTCGGGCAGATCAGCCAGATCCTGACAAGGACAACCGATCGCCGCTGCGGCAACGGCCACCTTGGGGTCATAGCTGAGAGCCGCACAGGGAGCTCCGGACAGGGCAGCCAGGATCAGTCCATGCAGGCGCATGGCAATCACCAGACCGGCCTGGGCGAACACGGCCATCGCCTCCTCTGGACAGCGCACCGTCAGCTCGCGGCTGCGCTCCAGCAAGGCTGGCGGCACCAATCCTTCAG
Organism: Synechococcus sp. CCY9201; assembly: GCF_034931105.1. Lineage (NCBI taxonomy): Bacteria > Bacillati > Cyanobacteriota > Cyanophyceae > Synechococcales > Synechococcaceae > Synechococcus > Synechococcus sp. CCY9201. Next base: position 8,456 of record NZ_JAYGIC010000176.1, read on the forward strand.
CCTCAAGACGGGCCAGCAGGCCCTGGTCCTGGTGCCGGTGAAATGGCACCCACAGCACGGTGCGATCGGCCGACAGGGCCAGGGCCGCGGCTGCCTCGAGGTAGGGCCGCCAGGCCTCGCCCCGCAGCTGCGCCACTGGTCGCCAGCAGAGCACGATCGGCCGCTCCTGCGGAGACGCAGAAGGAGCTGTGACCGCCAGGCCCCAGACCGGGTCGCTGCCCACCAGACCCTTGGCACCCAAGCGTCTGGCCAGGCTGGCGGAGTCCGGGTCTCGCCAGCTGATCGCCGTGGCCCTGGGCAGGACCAACCCCACCAGGGCGCGACTGCGACGGCGGCGCAGGGGTCCGAGGCCCTGACCCCAGAGGATCACCGGTTTCCCCTGCCAGCGGGCCTTGAGGATCAGAGCGGCGTAATACAGAAGGCTGCGAAAGCTGGTGGAGTCCTGCAGCAGGCTGCCGCCGCCGAACACCAGGGCATCGCAGCGATCCAAGGCCCGCAGCACCCCCGCCACCCCCCGGCGCTGCACCGTCTTCACACCGAATCGGTGCTGAACCTCGGCTTCGTCGTGGGCGGTGACCAGGGCGCTCCAACCCGAGGGAAGCTGGGCCAGCAGGGCCTGAAGCAGGGCGTCGTCGCCGAGGTTGTGCTCGCCGTAATAACCGCAGAGCAGGGCCTGCATGGAACACGCACCCGGGCAGGCTCCGTACATTACGGATCACCGCGGGCTCCCTTGCCATGCATGCCCTGTCCCTGCCCACCTGGTGGATCCACATCACCTCGGTGCTGGAGTGGATGGCGGCGATCGTGGCGGTGGTGGTCTGGGGACGTCGCCGCCAGGAGGGGGGCTGGCGCTGGCTGGCACTGGCGATGCTGCCGGCCCTGGTGAGCGCCATGGCGGCCTGCACCTGGCACCTGTTCGACAACACCCCGGCCCTGGATGGGCTGGTGGTCTTTCAGGCGGGATGCACCGCCCTCGGTAATTCCGCCCTGGCGCTGGCGGCCTGGAATCTCTGGCGCCACCAGCCCCTGCCGGCCAGTGCCGCCGACGTCTCACCCCCCGGAACCGTCATCAGCCCCACCCTGCCGACCAGCCAGCCATGAGCGTTCTGACCCTGCTGGCCCGTATCGATCCGGCACCCCTGTTCGTGCTCTCCCTGCTGCCCTATCTGGCCTTTCTCTGGTGGGCGTCAAGGATCCGTGGATTCCCGCGCCTGGCCCTGCGCGGCTTCCAGGCCACGCTTCTGTTCGTGGCGATCACGATCGTGGCGGCGGTGATCGCCCAGGTGCGCTTCGGCGACCAGCTCGCCAACGTCGACCTGCTCCACGGCGGGGCTGAGAGCTTCCTCACGATCAGCAACCTGCTGGTGCTGCTGGGCTTCGCCGGCGTGGGCAGCGTCCGCCAAGGCAGCGCCGGCGGCATGAACAAGTCTTAAGGGGAATCGGCTGAAGGCCGCGCTGCCCGGAAGATGGGTCGTCGGCTTTTGCTTCATGATCGCTCCGCTTCTGGCTCTGGCCCCTGCCTCTATCTCCTGGTCCCCGAAAGTGGCCCTGGTGATGATCGTCTGCAACGTGATCGCCATCGCGATCGGCAAGGCCACCATCCAACAGCCCAATGTGGGCGCCCAACTGCCCAACTCCGCCATGTTCGGCGGCATGAGCCATGCCTCCCTGCTGGCCACCACCAGCCTGGGTCACATCTTCGGCATCGGCGCCATCCTCGGATTGGCCTCCCGCGGCGTGGTCTGAACCCGCCGATTGAGATCGCAGGCCAGAGACCTGGCCTGCCTGCGGTCCCAAGGGACCGCATTTTTGATGGGAACCAGACCGAGACGGAATCCAGCCAGACGTCGACGTCGTCAGCGCCAGCCCAGCAGATAGGGCAACGCCCGCAGGCCATACCGCTCAAAGCGGTAGTCGAACAGCAGGGCGGAAAGATCGGCGGCCTCGCAGGTCTCGAGGCCGGCCAGCAACCTCTCCAGACGGTGATCAGCACGGCGATCCCGCAACGCCAGCCAGGTGCGCCGTGCCAGCCGGCCACTCAGGGGCCAGCGCCAGCCGAAGTGCCTGCTCAGCTGCCGCTGGTAGCGCCGCCGCAGGCGATCAGGATCACGCTCCTGCAACAGCAGCGGCGCCAGCAGGCCAGCGCTGGCCAGCGCATGGCGAATCCCCTCACCACCGAGCAGGTTGGCGGTGCTCACCGCATCACCCAGGCCGATCAGGCGTCCGCGGCCATGGGGCTCACGGCGATCGATACGGCTGCGAATCAGGCCGCCGTGGCGGTCCAGCACCCGGGCACCGTCCAGATCCAGGCGGCACAGCAGGGTCTGCAGATCAGGCCCAAGGGGACGCTGGCGGCTGGAGGAGGAGGCACAGAGCGGCTGATCCAGGCGGCAGACCCCCAGCTTCAGCCGGCCGCATTGCATCGGGAACACCCAGCCGTAGCCCTGAGGCACCCAGTCGCTGCCGAGCAGGAAGGTGAGTTGATCGGCCCAGCGCTGCGCCGGCGAAGGATCCACCTGCAGCAGCCATTCCACGCCACGCCCCACCACCAGCTCTGACGGATCGCCCAGCAGGGCGCGCCCCTGGCCGCTGGCATCCACCACCCAGCTGCTGCGCACAACCACAGGGCAACCATCACTGCGGCGCAGGTGGGTGAGCAGACCACCAGACACCTCCTGACAGCCAAGGGCCCGAAGGCCCAGCTCGACGCGTCCCCCCCAGCAGCGGCACTGCTCCGCCAACCAGAGCCGCAGGGCGCCGAAGTCGAGCACGACCCCCAGGGGTACGGCCGAGCTCCAGTGGCGCGAGGCCTGGGCTGGACCGATCAACTGCCAGCTGCGCCAGCGGCTGGCCACGACTTCAGCCGGCAGGCCAAACGATGCCACAGCCTCGATCGGCAGGGCAGCACTGCTGAAGGCCGCCCGCCTCAGATCGGGCAGCTGATCCACCAGCAGCACATCCACACCGTGGCTCGCGAGCAGCCGGGCCAGGTGGCCCCCAGACGGCCCTGCTCCAACGATCAGCACGTCGCAGGTGAGATGCTCGCCGTCGATCACGGCACAGCCGTTCTGTGATGCACCCGGCTCAGACCGGAAGCGCCTGGCGTTCCGCGGTCACGAAGACGCCCGCAAAGCGCTGCTGGATCCGCTCCGCCATCTGGGGTGGCGTCAGACCCAGGGTCAGCTTGCTCTGCTCCGGGGTGGCGTGATCCACCAGCACGTCAGGAATGCCGAGGCGCAGCACCGGTACCAGCACATCGTGATCGTTGAGACTCTCGACCACGGCCGCACCGAAGCCACCGGGCAGGGCACCCTCCTCCATGGTCACCACCCGACCGATGCGGCGAGCCAGCGGCAGGATCAGGGCTTCATCAAGGGGGCGAAGGAAACGGGCATTGACCACGGCGGCCCGGATTCCCTTCTCCTGCAACAGACCGGCGGTGGCCATGGCTGGCGCCACCATGGCTCCATAGGCCACGATCAGCAGGTCGTCGCCATCGGTGAGCAGTTCACCCCGGCCGATCTCCAGAGGCTCCCAGCCCTCTTCCATCAGCGGAGCCCCCTCGCCTTCACCGCGAGGGATGCGAATCGCGCAGGGGCCGGTGTGGTGGATGGAGGTCACCAACATGCGCTGCAGTTCGGCTTCGTCCTTCGGAGCCATCACCGTGAAGTTGGGCACGGCACGCAGGTAGCTGATGTCGTACTGGCCCTGATGGGTGGGGCCGTCGGCTCCGACGATGCCGGCCCGGTCCATCACAAAGGTGACCGGCAGGTTCTGGATGCCCACATCGTGGATCAGCTGGTCATAGGCGCGCTGCAGGAAGGTGCTGTAGATCGCCACAACCGGCCGCAGCCCCTCACAGGCCATGCCGGCCGCCATGGTGACGGCGTGTTGCTCGGCGATGCCGACATCGATGTATTGCTTGGGCAGGGCCTTCTCGAGCAGATCCAGCCCGGTGCCCGTGGCCATGGCGGCGGTGATTCCCACCACCCGCGGATCCTGCTCACAGATCTTGACCAGGGTCTGACCGAAGACCTTGCTGTAACTGGGCGGCTTCGGCTTGCTGGAGGGATAGGCCTTGCCGGTTTTAAGGTCAAAGGCCGACTGGGCGTGATAGGCCACCTGATCGGCTTCGGCATAGGGATAGCCTTTGCCCTTGGTGGTGGCCACGTGCACCAGCACGGGGCCTTCAGTGCGATGAGCCAGCTCGAAGGTGCGCACCATCTCGGGGATGTTGTGGCCGTCGATCGGGCCGATGTAGGTGAAACCCAGTTCCTCGAAGACGGCACCCACCTTGGGAACGGCCAGGCGGCGCATGCCCTCCTTGATGCGCTCCAGCTCCGGGGGCAGCTCGCCATGCAGGAAGGGCAGATGGCGGATGGCCTCCTCGGCGTTGCCGGAGAGGAACTGCACCGGCGGGCTCAGCCGCATGCGGTTGAGGTAGGTGGAGAGAGCCCCCACCGGCGGGCTGATCGACATGTCGTTGTCGTTCAGCACCACCAGCAATCGGGTGCGGGGGAGATGGCCGGCGTGGTTGATCGCCTCCAGGGCCATGCCACCGGTGAGGGCGCCATCACCGATCACGGCCACACATTTGAAATCCTCGCCACGGCGATCTCGCGCCAGGGCCATGCCCAGGGCAGCCGAGATCGAGGTGGAGGCGTGGCCGGCACCGAAGTGGTCGAAGCGGCTCTCGCTGCGTTTGAGATAACCGGCCACCCCGCTCTTCTGGCGCAGGCTGTCGAAATCGTTGTAGCGGCCGGTGATCAGTTTGTGCGGGTAGGCCTGATGGCCCACGTCCCACACGACCCGGTCCTCATCAAGGTCGAGGGTCTGATAGAGGGCCAGGGTGAGTTCCACCACGCCAAGTCCAGGACCGAGGTGGCCGCCGCTGGTGGACACCACCTCCAGGTGGCGCTCCCGGATCTGTCGTGCGATCGCCTCAAGGTCAGCGGTGCTGAGCCCATGCAATTGATTGGGGTGACTCAGCTCGCTGAGATGCATGCCCTGGCTCTCTCGTGGAGGTCAATCTAGGTGGTCGTTCCCGGGGGACGGCGACATCCGCTACAGGGGGTTGCGACACTGACGCCCATGATCGACCCACGCTCCAGCGCCCCTTCATCCCGCGCCGTCGCGTCCCAGACCAGCTGCGGGCCGACCACCGACGGGCAGGCCTTCGGCAGCGATGCCAACGGCAGGGACGAGCCGTTGCCCGAAGCGAGCAGTTACCTGCAACGCATCCTGCGGGCGCGCGTCTACGACGTGGCGATCGAAACGCCACTCGATGCGGCCCCCAACCTTTCGGGCCGGCTTGAGAACACCGTGCTGCTCAAGCGCGAAGACCTGCAGCCGGTGTTCAGCTTCAAGCTGCGGGGCGCCTACAACAAGATGGCGTCGCTCTCTGCCGCCGAGCTGGAACGGGGGGTGATCGCCGCCAGCGCCGGCAACCATGCCCAGGGCGTGGCCCTCGGGGCCCGCAAGCTCGGCTGCACCGCGGTGATCGTGATGCCGGTCACCACACCGGAGATGAAGGTGCGGGCCGTGGCGGCCCGAGGCGCCGAGGTGGTGCTGCATGGCGACAACTACGACGCGGCCTGCGCGGAAGCCCGGCGGCTGGAGATCGAGCGCGGACTCACGTTCATCCACCCTTTCGACGATCCGGAGGTGATCGCCGGCCAGGGCACGATCGCCTTTGAGATCCTGCGGCAGTGCTCCTCACCCCCCGATGCCATCTACGTGGCAGTGGGTGGCGGCGGCCTGATCGGCGGCATCGCCGCCTATGTGAAAAGCCTCTGGCCCGCTGTGGAGGTGATCGGCGTGGAACCCACCGACGCCGATGCGATGACCCGCTCCCTGGCTTGCGGGGAGCGGGTCATCCTGGAGCAGGTCGGCCTGTTCGCCGATGGGGTGGCGGTGCGGCAGGTGGGGCTGCACACCTTCGCGCTGGCGCAGCGATACGTGGATGCGATGGTGACCGTGGGCACCGACGAGATCTGCGCCGCGATCAAGGACGTGTTCGAGGACACCCGCTCGATCCTCGAGCCGGCCGGAGCCCTGGCGGTGGCCGGCATGAAGGCCGACGTGGCACGGCGGGGCCTGAAAGGGCGGACCCTGGTGGCAGTGGCCTGCGGCGCCAACATGAACTTTGATCGACTCCGCTTCGTGGCGGAACGGGCCGAACTGGGCGAGGAGCGCGAAGCGATGCTGGCCGTGGAGATTCCGGAGCGGCCCGGCAGCCTGCGTCAGTTCTGTGAGCTCCTGGGGGGGCGCAGCCTCACCGAATTCAGCTATCGCATGGCCGATCCCCGGGTGGCGCACATCTTCATCGGGGTCCAGATCCGCGGCCACCGCGACACCCGGCAGCTGATCGGGGAACTGCGAAGCGGCGGGTTCGCCTGCCTCGATCTCTCGGACAACGAACTGGCCAAGCTGCACCTGCGCCACATGGTGGGTGGACGCCTGCCCGCCGGTGCCGTAGCCGCCGCCGCCCAGAGCGAAGAACTGCTCTACCGCTTTGAGTTCCCGGAAAAACCGGGTGCCCTGATGACCTTCGTGCAGGCACTCCATGCCAGCTGGAACATCAGCATCTTTCACTACCGCAACCAGGGCGCCGACGTGGGGCGGATCGTGGTGGGTCTGCAGGTGCCTCCGAACGAGCAGGCGGCCTGGGAGCAGTTTCTGGCAGGCCTGGCCTATCGCCACTGGAACGAGACGGGCAATCCCGCCTACCGATTGTTCCTGGGAGCCGATCAACCTCCCAACAGGCTGGAGCAGCCCACGGCCGGCGAATAGGCCATGCCGAGATCGTGCAATCGGCCGCCAGAGCTGGCCTTGCCAGCTCCGCTAGGTTTCGGTGACGCCCGCAGCGCCGCCCTTTCCCCCCTGCTCTCGCGTCGATGGCCCGAGACACCCTCTCCCTGCCGGCACGCCTCGAGGCGATCCTCTATCTGAAGGGGCGCCCCCTCAGCCTGGTGGAACTGGCCGCAATCGCGGCCACCACCCCAGAAGAGACCGAACTGGGCCTCATCGCCCTGATCGCCGATTACGCCCATCGTGATACGGCCCTCGAGATCCGCCAGGAGGGCAAGCACTACGGGCTGCAGCTCAAGGACAGCCTCGGCGATCTGGTCCAGAGCCTTCTGCCGGTGGACCTGTCCACCGCCGCCCTGCGTACCCTGGCCACGATCGCGCTGAAGAAGCGACTGCTGCAGTCCGATCTGGTGGAGCTGCGTGGCTCCGGCGCCTACGACCACATCAAGGAACTGCTCGCTCAGAATTTCATTGAACGGAAACGCCAGAGTGATGGACGCTCCTACTGGATCAGCCTGAGCGAGAAGTTTCACCGTACCTTCGCCGTGCTGCCGGCCCGGGCCGACGAGCAGGGAGCGGCGAACGGGGAATCCCCACCGTCTCCGGATCGGGCTCCGGATCAGAAGGCTGCATAGAGTCGAGCCGACGGCACCCGACCCATGGAAATCCTCAGCCTGCTGCTGGCCGTTCTGGCCAGAACCCTTGAGATCTACACGCTGATCCTGCTGGTGCGGGTCCTGCTGAGCTGGTTCCCCAACCTGGACTGGAGCAACCCGCTGCTCTCCACCGTGAGCTCGATCACCGATCCCTACCTCAATGCCTTCCGGGGCCTGATCCCACCCCTGGGTGGCCTCGACCTGTCGGCGATTCTGGCCTTCATCGCCCTGCAACTGCTCCAGAGCCTGCTGGGCGGTGCCAGCGCCTCGCTGATGGCCCAGGCGTCGATGTACGGATGACCCTCACCTTCGTTCCGATCCACGTCTTCCGGCACACCCCGCTGGTGACCTTCTTCGATGCCAGCGTTCCCCACAGCAATGGCACCGACGTGGTGGTCCACGAGGGTCCGGCTGTCTCTCCCCCCGACGACGAGGACTTTTTTCAGTTCTACCGGCACCAGCATCAGGTGGATCACAACCTGGTGCTCAGTGGCAGCCGCACCTTCGTGCTGCTCAACCCCTCCTGGGATCAGCCGCACCATGTCGTGCATCTGCAGCGGGCCATGGGTGCCCTGCAGATCCCGATCGGCACCCTGCATCGCTCGTTTTCGGGGGAAGAGGGCAGCATCGTGCTGAACCAGTCGGTGCGGGATCCCCAGTTCAGCTACGCCACTGAATTCATCCCGTTGAGCCTGCGGCAGCGGCAGGATCTTCAGGAACTGCTGGCCTTGAGTCCGTGGATCTGGAGCTGGCGCGATGGCCATATCCACCGCGACCACCCCTGAGCAGCAACACTCAGGCAGGGTCGACAGGATCCAGGGCCTGCTCAAGCGGCAGCAGTTCATCGTTCTCACCCGCACGCCGCCGCACGGGCGCGCTGAATCCCCGCGCCTTGACATGGCGAACCTGCAGCGGGCCAGGGGTTCCAGCCGGCACAGCCAGACGCAGAGCGAAGGCGGAGTCGCCGGGCGGCACATCACCGATCGAGCCCACCCGGGTGCGGTTCTGGAGCACCGGCTCGCCACTGGCATCGAGAATCACGGCGTAGACATCCGTATCCACCACCGCCCGACGGCTGGGGTTTGCCACCACGCCCCGCAACGCGTAACAACTGGCTGTGCCGCTGCGTCCCTGCTCCGGCTGGGCACCCACATCACTGCGGGGGCAGGGCTCCAGAACCACCTCGCGCACGCCCAGCTCGGCCGCCAGCGCAGGGGCGATCCCCCCCAGCAATGAGCCCAGCAGCAGCCCCACGACCAAAGCATGCCGCAGGACGCGCAAGGACGTTTCCCAGGACGCCGCCAGGACGCGGTGCATGGCAGAGACGCAAACTGCCTTCCGGTCTACCGAATCCGCCCTAGCGATCGTCGCCGCTGCCGCCGATCACGTCGCGGGCTGCCCGGCTGGCCAGTTTGGCGAGATTGGCGGTGGCCACCTCCTCCAGATCGAAATCCAGTTCGGTGGCCAGTTGAGCCACGTACCACAGAACATCCCCCAGCTCCGCCTTGAGGCCCTCCCGCACGGCGGCGTCGAACACACCACCGCGATCCCGCAGCACCTTCTTCACCTTGTCGGCCACCTCGCCGGCCTCACCGCAGAGGCCGAGGGTGGGATAGATCGGGTTGGCACCAGCATCGGGGTAACGGGCCGTGGCCCGGGAGCGCTGCTGATAGCTGCGCAAATCCATGACTGGAGATCGTCAGGTTGGATGGTAGTTTCCGGCTGTCACCGATGGTTCTGTCCGGTCCCATGCGTCGCACCAAGATCGTGGCCACCATCGGGCCCGCCACCGAATCGCCGGAACGGCTCAGGCAACTGATCGAAGCCGGTGCCACCACCTTCCGGCTCAATTTTTCCCACGGCGATCACGCCGACCATGCCACCCGGATCGCCACCATCCGGCAGGTGGCGCATCAGATGGGAGCCAACATCGGCATCCTTCAGGATCTGCAGGGTCCTAAGATCCGCCTGGGGCGCTTCGTTGGCGGCCCCATCACGTTGGCGAACGGTGATCGCTTCAGTCTCACCTCCAGGGATGTGAGCTGCGACCAGACCATCGCCACCGTCACGTACAACAAACTCGCCGACGAAGTGCCCTGCGGCAGCCGCATCCTCCTCGATGACGGCCGGGTCGAGATGCTGGTGGAGGAGGTGGATCGGGCCCAGCAGACCCTTCACTGCAGCGTCACGGTCGGCGGGGTTCTCTCCAACAACAAGGGGGTCAACTTCCCCGATGTGCAGCTTTCGATCCGAGCCCTCACCGACAAGGATCGCGAAGATCTGACCTTCGGACTGCAGCAGGGCGTCGACTGGGTGGCTCTGAGCTTTGTGCGCAACCCCTCCGACATGCAGGAGATCCGCGATCTGATCCACAGCCAGGGTCACAACACGCCGGTGGTGGCGAAGATCGAGAAGTTCGAGGCGATCGATCAGATCGACGCCATCCTTCCCCTCTGTGACGGGGTGATGGTGGCCCGTGGTGATCTCGGTGTGGAGATGCCAGCTGAGGAAGTGCCGTTGCTTCAGAAGGAGCTGATCCGCAAGGCCAACAGCCTCGGCATCCCGATCATCACGGCCACCCAGATGCTCGATTCGATGGCGTCCAGCCCCAGGCCCACCCGCGCCGAGGTGAGCGATGTGGCCAATGCCATCCTCGACGGCACCGATGCGGTGATGCTCTCCAACGAGACAGCCGTGGGGGACTTCCCGGTGGAAGCTGTGGCCACCATGGATCAGATCGCGCGACGCATCGAGCGCGATTACCCGCGCCGCACGCTTGACAGCCATCTGGCCAACACAATCCCCAACGCCATCAGCCAGGGGGTGAGCAGCATCGCCCGCCAGCTTGGTGCTTCCGCGATCCTGACGCTCACCAAGAGCGGCGCCACCGCTCGCAATGTCAGCAAGTTCAGGCCGAGCACACCGATCCTGGCAATCACCGGTGACGTGGCGGTCGCACGGCAACTGCAACTGGTCTGGGGCGTGACGCCCCTGCTGGTGAAGGAGCAGAACTCCAGCACCAGCACCTTCAGCATGGCGATGGGCATCGCCCGCGAGATGGCTCTGCTCAGCGATGGCGATCTGGTGGTCCAGACCGCCGGCACCCTGGCTGGCATCAGTGGCTCCACCGACTTCATCAAGGTGGGGATCGTCTCGGCAGTGCTGGGCAGGGGCACCGGCGTCGGTGGCGGCTCGGTGAGTGGCCGGGTACGGCTGGCCAGAACCCCGGAAGAGGCCGCCATGCTGCAGGTGGGTGAAATTCTGGTGGTGCCGGAAACCTCCGCCGCCTATGTGGACGCGATCCGCAAGGCCAAGGGGATGATCACCGAAACCGTGGGAAGCGACAGCCATGCCGCCGTGATCGCCGAACGGATCGGCATCCCGGCGATCGTGGGTGTGATCAATGCCACCACGGATCTGCGACAGGGGGAGATCGTCACCCTGGATGTTCCGGAGGGGTTGGTGCACCGTGGTGCTCGCAGCCACAACGCCGACGGTTATCGGTCCATCCTGTAGGTCGGCTGCATCCCCTCCATGGCCTCGAGACTTCCGCTGGCCGAAACGGTCGGGATGGCGCTCACCACCCTGCGCTCCAACCGGCTGCGCAGCCTGCTCACCATGCTCGGCATCGTGATCGGCAATGCCTCGGTGATCAGCCTGGTGGGGGTGGGTCAGGGAGCCCAGAACCTGGCCGAAGGCCAGCTCAGCACCCTCGGAGCCAACGTGCTGTTTGTGGTGCCGGGCAATAACGACACCCGTCGCCAGGGCATCGACTTCCCCAAAACGCTGGTGCTGGAGGATGCCGAAGCGATCGCCTCCCAGGTGCCGAGCGTGCGGCGGGTCGCCCCCCAGATCACCCTCAGCGAAGTCATCCAGGCAGGCGGTCTGAGCACCTCCGCGTCTGTGTCGGGGGTGACGCCGGAATTCCTGACCGTACGCAGCTTTGATCTCGCCCAGGGCCGGTTCTTCAACAGCGGCGATCTGAGCTCCGCACGCAATGTGGCCGTGATCGGCCCCGATCTGCGTGACAAGCTCCTGCCCACCGGAGGCGCGATCGGCCGGCAACTGCGCATCCGCGATCAGTCGTTTGAGGTGATCGGCGTTCTGGGGGCCAAGGGGGCCGTGTTCGGCTCCAATCAGGACGAAGCCGCCTACGTCCCCCTGACCACCATGGTGAGCAAACTGAGCGGCCGTGATCCCACCTATGGAGTGAGTCTCAACTTCATCAGCGTGGAAGCCCGCGACGACGACAGCATCAACGCCGCCAAGTTTCAGATCACCAACCTGCTGCGCCAGCGCCACCGCCTGCTGCGGGAGGACGACTTCGCCGTGCGCACCCAGAAGGATGCCCTGACGATCGTGAGCACGATCACTGGTGGGCTGACCCTGATGCTGGCGGCGATCGGAGCCGTCTCTCTGCTCGTGGGCGGCATCGGCATCATGAACATCATGTTGGTGTCGGTCAGCGAACGCACCCAGGAGATCGGCCTGCGCAAGGCGCTGGGTGCTCGCAGCAGCGACGTGCTGCGTCAGTTTCTGGTGGAATCCCTGGTGCTCTCCAGCCTCGGCGGCGTGATCGGCAGTGCCGTGGGACTGGCGGCGGTGGCCGCGGTGGCAACCTTCACACCCCTACCGGCGGCTGTGGGCGCTGGAACGGTGCTGATCACCGTGGGGTTGTCGGGATCAATCGGCCTGTTCTTCGGCGTCGTCCCGGCCAGGCGGGCAGCACGGCTGGATCCGATCGTGGCGCTTCGCAGTCTGTAGGGCTCCCCTGCAAACCCCGCGGATGCCCGGCCAAGACCGAAGAAACTGTTAAACCCGAAAAAGCGTGGCCATGGTCACCAAACCGAGACGGGGTTAATGGGTTGATGGTTCCAAGAATCCCACCTGTCTCTGGCCTTGGAACTGATGTCCTGCGGATATCGCAACACCACAGAGCGCATGGTGATCGTGCGCTGCTGTGGACCGGATCAGTTTTACCTGGAACGCGTGGTGTTCCCCTTTGAGCTGCTCAGCTTTCACTGCCCCCCCGAGGGCGATGTGGAAATCTGGACCCATGGGCTCGGGGGACCGGAACTTCTGGAGCGTCTTCAGGGTCGTGAACTGCTGATCGAACAGCCCTTCAGCCCAACCACCATGAACCTGACCCCCGCGCCCACCCCCTGGCTTCAGACCGGCTGATCCAGCCTCAGCGCTGGCCACGCGGTGGCAAGGAGCATTTGAAGAACTTTCTCCAGTTGGCGCTGTCGCAGCGTTACAGTTGGTAAGAATTACTCTCAGGTATGAACCAGCGCTGGCGTCTGATCGCTCTCTGGCTGCTACCGCTGGCTGTGGCCGGCTTTCTCGCCTGGCAACTGCTTGGCAGCGGGGTCACTTCCCGGCTCCAGCCCGATGGCACCGCAGCGGCACCCCGAAACACGGCGGTGGCCCGCATGAGTTATGGGCGGTTTCTCGACTATGTCGATGCCGGTCGTGTGACGGCCGTCGACATTTTTGATGGAGGCCGCAGTGCCGTGATCGAAGCTGTTGACCCCGACCTTGACAACAGGGTTCAGCGCCTCAGGGTTGATCTGCCCGGGGTGGCACCTGAGCTGGTGAACAAGCTCAAGGAGCAAGGCATCAGCTTTGACATTCATCCTCCAAAGAATGCTCCTCCTGTTCTGGGCCTGCTCGGCAATCTGCTCTTTCCGCTCCTCCTGATCGGCTCGCTGATCTTCCTGGCCCGTCGCTCCTCGGGCATGCCTGGTGGTCCTGGCCAGGCGATGCAGTTCGGCAAGACCAAAGCCCGTTTCGCCATGGAAGCCGAAACCGGCGTCAAATTCGACGATGTGGCCGGTGTGGAAGAAGCCAAACAGGATCTCCAGGAGGTCGTGACCTTTCTGAAGACCCCTGAACGCTTCACCTCGGTCGGGGCCAAGATTCCCAAGGGTGTGCTTCTGGTGGGCCCTCCCGGCACCGGCAAAACTCTGCTCGCCAAGGCGATCGCTGGGGAGGCAGGCGTGCCGTTCTTCTCGCTTTCAGGATCCGAGTTCGTCGAGATGTTCGTTGGCGTCGGAGCCAGCCGTGTGCGTGACCTCTTCAAGCGCGCCAAGGAAAACAGTCCGTGTCTGATCTTTATCGACGAGATCGATGCGGTGGGTCGTCAGCGCGGCGCCGGCATCGGAGGCGGCAACGACGAGCGGGAGCAGACCCTCAACCAGCTGCTCACTGAGATGGACGGCTTTGAGGGGAACAGCGGCATCATCATCATCGCTGCCACCAACCGAGCGGATGTCCTCGATTCAGCCCTGATGCGACCGGGTCGCTTCGACCGTCAGGTTCAGGTGGATGTCCCTGACATCAAAGGTCGTCTCGCTGTGCTGAAGGTTCACAGCCGCGACAAAACCCTCGCCGATGATGTGAGTCTTGAGACCATTGCCCGCCGCACCCCCGGCTTCTCCGGCGCTGATCTCGCAAATCTGCTCAATGAGGCTGCCATCCTGACGGCCCGTCGCCGCAAACAGGCCACCGGCCTCGCCGAGATTGACGACGCTGTTGATCGGGTGATTGCCGGTATGGAGGGCAAACCACTCACCGATGGGCGCAGCAAACGGCTGATTGCATACCACGAAGTTGGCCATGCCTTGGTGGGAACCCTTGTCAAAGCCCATGACCCCGTGCAGAAGGTCACCCTGATCCCTCGCGGTCAGGCCCAGGGGCTCACCTGGTTCTCTCCAGATGAGGAGCAGATGCTGGTGAGCAGGGCACAGCTGCGGGCCCGCATCATGGGGGCCCTGGGTGGTCGAGCCGCAGAGGATGTGGTGTTCGGCCACTCGGAGGTCACCACGGGAGCCGGTGGTGACATTCAGCAGGTGGCCTCCATCGCCCGCCAGATGGTGACCCGCTTCGGCATGAGTGATCTGGGCCAGGTGTCGTTTGAGGCCGGTAATCAGGAGGTATTCCTGGGCCGTGACCTGATGACCCGCAATGATGGCTCCGATCGGCTGGCCAGCAAGATCGATGACGCCGTTCGCCAGATCGTGCAGACGGCTTACGCCGAAACGGTGGCCTTGGTGGCCCAGCACCGTGACTGCATGGATCGAGTGGTTGAACTTCTGATCGAAAAAGAATCCCTCAATGGTGACGAGTTCCGTGCCATCGTTTCGGAATTTGCTCAGATTCCCGAGAAAGAGCGCTTCTCTCCACTGCTGCAGAGCGAGGCTCTAAACCAGGACAGCGCTTCTAGCCCTGGAGGTGTTGAGCCGGAACCAGCTGTTCAGGCATGAGCATTTTCGGCGGCTGCCTTTGAGGACCAGCTCAGCGACATCAGAATCGGAACGCCACCCATAAAAAGCCCGCCATATGGCGGGCTTTTTCGTTGCGATTGGGTGGAAGAAGCCCTGTGTTCAGTACAGCGTCGTAGAGACGCAGAGTGACTCAACGACTCAGGGCGAATCTCGAAGCAGGATCTTCAGGGCAGCGAGCTGAGCGGGAAGCAGGACCCATCGCCGAAAACAGGGCTCAGAGGGCACGGACCGGGCGCTTGTCAATGACCTTGTCGATCAGGCCATAGTCGACAGCCTCGGCTGGAGACATGAAGAAATCGCGATCCGTGTCTTCCTCAATGCGGGGGAGGGGCTGGCCTGTGCGATCGGAAAGCTCCTGGTTGAGCTTCTTTTTGAGATAAAGAATTTCATCCGCCTGAATCCGGATGTCGCTGGCCTGGCCGCGGGCACCACCCAGGGGCTGGTGAATCATGATCCTGGAATGGGTGAGGCTGCTGCGCTTGCCCTTGGTGCCAGCGCAGAGCAGGAACGCACCCATCGAGGCCGCCAGGCCAAGACACACGGTCTGCACATCTGGTTTGATGTGCTGCATCGTGTCGAAGATGCCGAGGCCATCGTAGACGGAACCTCCTGGAGAGTTGATGTAGAGGAAAATGTCCTTGTCCGGGTCCTCGGCTTCGAGGAACAGAAGCTGGGCCACCACACGGTTGGCAGATTCGGCCGTGACGGGTTCGCCAAGGAAGATGATCCG
Organism: Synechococcus sp. CCY9201; assembly: GCF_034931105.1. NCBI lineage: Bacteria > Bacillati > Cyanobacteriota > Cyanophyceae > Synechococcales > Synechococcaceae > Synechococcus > Synechococcus sp. CCY9201. Next base: position 23,938 of record NZ_JAYGIC010000176.1, read on the forward strand.
CTCGCGCAACAGGCGCGAGTAGATGTCAAAGGCGCGCTCTCCCCGTCCCGACTCTTCGATCACGATCGGGATCATGGGCTGGGAACGATGGCTGGCGCGATCCTACTGATCCAGGAGTGGCAACGGAATCGGCAAAGCACGAACAGATCCGGGCCCCGCAGGCAGCAGCGCTATGGTCAGAACCACACTGCCCGAGGAGCGTGAGCGCCTGCCTCACCGTCGCCGATAGCAAGCGCGTCTTTCATCGCGCCTTCCCCCATGTGATCGCACCCCTCTACCGGCGCATGGTGGACGAACTGCTGGTGGAGCTGCATCTGCTCAGCCGGCAGAAAGGATTTCAGGCCGATTCCCTGTTTGCCGCCGGGCTGATGCAGGTGTTTGACGGCTTCTCCAAGGGGTACCGGCCCCCTGAACAGCGCGACAGACTCCTGGAGGCCCTCTGCACCTCTTCGGGCTTCGACGCCACCCGCCTGCGCGAGCTCCGCGATGGCGCCATGGCCGCCATGGGCGAGCACAGTGTCGACGAGGTCAAGCAATGGATCGAACAGCAGGGTGCCGGAGCCCCCGAGCCGGTCGCCACGGTGCTGGCCAATGTGAAGCGTGCCGATTTCCATTACTCCCGCCTGATGGCCGTCGGTCTGCTGAGCCTGCTGGAGAAGGCTCGCGGAGCCGAGTCCCTGGATCCCCAGGCCCTGCGCCAGTCAGCCCACGATGTGGGAGAGGCCATGGGCCTCTTGCGTGAGCGCCTCGACAAGGACCTGACGCTCTACACCAGCAACCTCGAAAAGATGGCCCAGGCGGTCGAGCTGATGGAGGAGACCGTCGCTGCCGATCGGCGTCGCCGTGAACGCCAGGCAATCGCCACGGAGCAGGAGCGAGAGATCGCCAGTGAGGTCAAGGGTTCAGATCAAGGTGTCCCGTCAGCAGGCTGAGGGGATCTGGGTTGCGTCCCGCCTGATCTGCCAAGGCGGTCACTTCCAGTCGACTGGCCGAGCGGATCACGGCCGGTAATGCAGGAGGAAGCAACCCTCGTTCCTCCAGCTCGGCAGGTTGCAGACGCAGGCTCAGCTGGCTGAGACGTCTGGCCTCAGGGGGCAGGGCCTCCGCCAGTGCGGACTCCTGGACGGCCGTCTTAGGCAGCGGGCCAAGAAAGAACTGCAGCTCGGGAGCCGCACCGCGCACACTCACCCAGCGCCAGCCTCCGATCACCACCCCATCCTCCCGGGTCCAGGTGGCCGTGGGGAGTGGGTCGGCCGTTGCGGTGGCCATGATCTGCAGCCCTTGCTCTTCCAGAGCGCTCCGCAGGGCGGACAGGATCGTGATCCAGGCCTTGCGATCGGACCCAACCGCCAGCTGCAGTTCCAGGGCGGCCTGGAAGGGGCCTGAGGCGAGAGGACGGACCCGCAGACGGAAGGGAGCCTGACGCAAGAGTGGTAACTGGGCCGGGCCCATGCCATAACGAGCGGCCAGCGGATCCCGGATCAGTTGCCGTGCCAGCAGGGACTGCAGCACCAGATCGAGGGACGAGCCCCGCAATTCCAGCAGCACGTCCGAGGCGAGGGGAAGGGGAGTTGCTGGGCCGCGCTCCGCGCTGGCGGCCACCACAGAACCGGGACCTGAGAGCAGCCCTGTCGCCGCCGCAGCCTCTCCACTCCATGCCAGGCCGGCTCCAGCCAGGTTGAGATTCAGACAGCCCTCCTGAAAGCGCTGCAGCAGCGGAGCCACGGGTCCAGCGATCTCCGCCAGGGCGGTGGGAGTCCAGAAGACAGCCTGGGAGGTTTCCAGTCGCTGAAGGCAGACCCTCTCCAGACCCCGCAGGGGGCGGGGACGGCTGCTCAGCTGCTGGCTCAGCCACTGACGTGTGAGGGGATCGGGCGCGAGCAACAGAAGATCGTCCACCACCAGCATCTGAGCCGGTCTGGACGCAGTCGGGATCCCAGCAAGGGCTGCAGCCGGCAGGGCCAGCACCACGCCACCGTCACCATTGCGGCTCCAGAGCTGCCACCAGGGAGTGCGCTGCTGCCGCCAGACACGCTCGGCCAAGGGCTTGCCAAGCCGCTCCTGCCAGAGGGTCGGCACAGGCCGCTGGGGAGTGGCTGAAAAACTCTGGATCAGGGCAGCCAGGGCCATCACCCGCTCGAGCCCCTGGGCACGGGGACGGGGCTGACGCTGCAGCTGCCAGACAGGTAACAGGATCAGCAACAACAGGGTCAGTGCTGTGATCCGTAGAGGAATCCGGGGAGATTGAGGCCGGACCCATGGGTAACGGGCCAGCAAGGGAAGCCGGTCCATCAGGCGCTGGCTTGGTCTACGGCTGGCTTGGTCTGCGGGCACGCTGCCATAGCGAAGGTGTCACCGTGGTGGCTTCGGGGAAGCCGATCGTGCTGGGGCAGCCGCAGACTTGCCTTTGACGCCTCCCCTTCTGTCTTGACCAGCCTGAACGCGTTCGTGAGCGTAACGCCGGCGACGGTCGCGCCACTCAATCGCCGAGAGATAGATCACCCCAACGCTCACAAAGAGCAACAGAACCACGGCGGTCAGCGCCAGCAGATTGGAGCCGCCGAAGGTCGCTTCAGGCACGGGATGTGGAGGGAGAGTTTCAGAAATTCAGGGTGCCGTCGCCATTGCGGCCCCACACCACCATGGCGATCGAGAAGCTGAAGATGGCAGCAAGCGAAGCCCAGCCCAGGGTGATCAGCATCGGATCAGGAATTGTCGTCATCCCACTGTAGCCAGACATGGGGCAGGCCACCGGCACAGCTCGGCGCACTCGCGCCCCACAATGGGGTTCGACTCCCACGCTGCCATCGGTCCAGCCGATTTGCTCGGTCCGGCCGACCCGTCGTCACGTCTCCGGCCCGCGTCAGGGGCCCTGCCGTCTCCTCCCGCTCGTTCCATGGCCCACGGTTCCCCTTCGTCCCTCGGCTCTCCTTCGTCTGACGGTTCCGCCTCGCCCCTCGGTCTGACCCGTGCCACCGTCACGACTACTGGCACGGCAACACGATCAGCCACGCTGCTGGAGCGAGCTCCCTACCCCGAAGCGCGGGTGGTTGTGCTCGACGACGACATCAATACCTTCCAGCACGTGGTGGAGTGCCTGGTGCGTCACATTCCCGGCATGCTCACCGATCGAGCCTGGGACCTGGCGCACCGGATCGACGGTGAGGGTTCGGCGGTGGTCTGGACTGGTCCCCTGGAGCAGGCGGAGCTCTACCACCAGCTGCTCGCCGCCGAGGGCCTCACCATGGCCCCATTGCAACGGGACTGACGCTGGGGACTGAAATCATTCCGGAGGGATCAAGCCATGGGCCGCGTGGTGATCACCCACAGCACCTATGTGGAAGGGCTGGTCCCGCTGCTGCGACAACTGGCCCGCCAGCCGGGCATCGACACGATCACCCCGGCGGTGATCAGCCGCGTACGGGGGCGAAGCCCTTTGCTGCGCCTGCGGGTCTCAACGCCGATCACGGGGGGGCACAAGCTGGTGGCCCGCCGCGGCAGCACGGCCCAGGAGGTGTTTGTGGTCACCAGCTGGAGTCGCGAACGTCTCCAGGAGGCCCTCGACAGCCTGACGGCCTGAAACCTGCCGGGAACCGTCAGCCATCCGCCATCAGCAGCTCACCGCTGCTGCTGCGTTCAAACACCGCCGGCGCCGTGAAGCGGGCATAGGCACCTCCCTGCCGGAACCACTCCGCCTCCACCAGCTGCAGCTGCTGGGGCTCGATCTGCCACTGCTCCGCCAGATAGGCGCTGTAGCTGGCCAGAGGCAGCTGGGCTGCCTGCCAGTGCACCACCGCAAAAGCGAGGGCCCGCACCCGCACCACCCCCTCATTGCTCTCCTGGATCTCCTCCTCAAGCAGAAAGGTACGGAATCGGCCAACAGCTTCACGGCCCTCGAGGCAGTACTTCCGCAGGTAGAGCTGACGAGCCCTGGGGAAGACAGGCCCGGGAGCCAGGCCAAGCAACTGATTGAACGCGTTCTGGAACTCACCCATCACCACACTCCGGGATTCGACCCTCAGAATGATGCGGCCCATCACCAACCACGCGGTGAGGGTTGCTGCCCTCCTACCCAATGTCCCTGCCCCCGTCTGAGCTCCTGCAGGCCCTGAACTGGCGCTATGCCACAAAAGTCTTTGATCGGTCCCGCCGCATCGACGCCCAGACCTGGGCTGCTCTTGAGCAGACTCTGGTGCTGAGCCCGTCCAGCTACGGGCTGCAGCCCTGGAAATTCCTGGTGATCACAGATCCGGGCTTGCGCCTGCAGTTGCGCCCCCACTCCTGGGATCAGAGTCAGGTCACCGACTGCTCCCACCTTGTTGTGTTCCTGCGCCAGCAGACCATCGGAGCCGCGGAACTGGACCGACTGATTCAACGGACCAGCGAAGTGCGCGGCGTCCCGGTGGAACAGCTGGCGTTTTATCGAGAAATGATGCAGAAGGATCTGGTCGACGGGCCCCGCAGCGAGCAGATCGAACGCTGGGCCAGCAATCAGGTCTACATCGCCCTGGGAACCTTCATGACCGCCTCTGCCCTGCTGGGGGTGGACACCTGTCCGATCGAAGGCTTCAGCCCCACGGACTACGACCGCATCCTGGATCTGGAGACCAGTGGCTACCGCTCCTGTGTGGTCTGCGCGGCTGGCTATCGCCAGCCAGACGACAAGTACGCCAGGCTGGCCAAGGTGCGCTATCGCGGCAGCAGCCTGATCGAGCGACTCTGAACGCGGTGAACCGTTCTCAGCCTCTTGATTTCAGCTGACTGGTTCAGCTGATGCATTCAGCTGATCGAAGGCTGAGCCGCCGAAACACCTGATGCAACGGCCAGCTGAGCAGGATCAACCCCACGGCCAGCAGGCTGTTGCGCGTATCGGAGACAACCTCCCCCACCAGGAAGGCCAAGGAGGTGATCCCCACCGTGGCTGCGGTGAAGGGATAGCCCCAGTCGCGAAAGGGCCGAGCCAGCTCTGGATCCCGCCAGCGCAGCACGAACAGGGCCGCGATCCCCGTGGCATAGAGCAACACATAGAAGAAGGCGGCCATGCCCAGCAGGATGGCGAAGTCGCCCACCAGCAGCAGCGCCGCCGCCGTCAGCGTCGTGATTCCGAGGGCGAACAGTGGTGTTCCTGCGGAGCTGACCCCTGCCACGGCATTGAGGAAAAGTCCGTCTCGAGCCAGGCCGTAGAGCACCCGCGGGGCCGCCATGATCACGGCATTGATCAGGCCCAGACAGGAGATCAAGGCCAGCACCGTGATCAGTTGCGCCCCTCCGCCGCCGAACAACAGCCGGGCCGCATCGGCCAGGGGAAGCCGCGATCCGGCCAGCTCCGGCAGCGACAGCACCTGCAGCAGCGCCAGGTTGACGAGCAGGTAGAGGCCGGTCACCGCCAGCACGCCACCGACCAGGGATCGGGGCAGGGCAGCGGCGGGATCGGAGAACTCCTCCGCGAAATAGATGGGGCTGTGCCAGCCGTCGTAGGTGGTGATCACCGCCTGAAGCGCAAAGACAAGGCCCACGGCCAGAGCTCGCCCCTGCAGTGGAGGCAGCGTGGGATCCGTCAGGGGACCGGTGGCCGCCGGGGCTGCGCTGCTGGCCGCGTGTGGTGCAAACCAGAAACAGGCGGCGATCAGGATCAGGAATGCCCCGGCCTTGGCAAGGCTCAGCAGCTTCTGGCTGAGGCTGCCCGCCGCCAGGCCAAGCAACTGGACCAGGGCGAAGGTCAACAACACCACCAGGCCGATCGCCTTGCTGCCGACTGGCAGCCAGGGCAACAGCGCTGCGCTGTATTCACCGATCGTGACCGCCACCCAGGCCAGACCGGCGCACTGACCCAGCCAGTCGATCCAGCCCACCGAGAAGCCGGCCTGATCGCCGGCGGCACGGCGGGCGTAGACGTACCAGCCACCGGCCGAAGGCAAGGCTGCGGCTAGCTCAGCCACCGCCAGGGCGCCGAACAGGGAGTAGATCCCACCGCCCAGCCAGACCAGCAGCATCAGGGGAGCACTGCCCAGCTGGGCCGCCACCAGGCCCGGTGTCCGCAGGATGCCGGCACCGATCGAACTACCCACAGCACCGGCGAGGCCAAAGCTGGCGCCGAGGATGTGGAGCAACGAGCCCTGGCTGGGGGGGGACTCAGATGGAGAAGGCACCGCGAAGAACTCCCGGTTGAATCCGGGGTTCCGGGAACCCGGAATGGGGTGGACCGCCATGCCGTCTTGCCCCAGTGTTCGACCTGGAAGAACCAGGAGGGGGGTCAAAGGCGGGGCTTCGTTTCCGGCTCGAGACCGGTTTACGTTGCCGTCGCTGCAGACCCCCCATATCGAAAGGGAGTCAGATCAGAAAACTGTGAAAGGCAGTCACCAACACAGCAGCCCGAAACCACCTTAAGCGGAAATTGGTGCCCTTCGAGCGTCCTCCAGCCCATCCGGCTGCGCCGCAGGCAGGGGCCAGATCGTGCGCACCTCAGCCAGGCGCCGCTCGGCCTCGGTGGCCCGGGCCTCATGGCTGGCTCCCTTCAGCAAAAGGGTGACGTGACCCAGCTTGCGCCCCAGGCTGCTGCCGGTCTTGTCATACCAATGCACATGGGCTGCAGGCAGCTGGGCCAGGGCAGCGCGCTGGGGACCGTAGTCCGCGTTGCCCTGCTCGAATCCGAGCAGGTTCACCATCAGGGCACCGGGCACCGTCATGTCGGGGGAGGCGATCGGCAGGTCGGCCACGATGCGCACCTGCTGTGCGAACTGGCTGGTGCGTGCCGCCTCGATCGTGTAGTGGCCGGAATTGTGGGTCCGGGGCGCGATCTCATTGATCAACAACCCGGCGGGTCCGTAGAAGAACTCGATCGAGAGCACCCCCACGTAGTCCAGGGCCGTGAGCAGGGAGGAGGCCACATTGCGGGCGTAGGCCTGCACCGCATGGGGTACGGCCGCTGGGGCGAGCACCCAGTCGCACACCTGCTGATGCTGGTGGGTCTGCACCACCGGGTAGCAAAGTACCCGGCCATGCCGGTCGCGGCAGGCCACCACCGAGAGCTCCTGTTCAAAGGCGACGAACTCCTCCACGATCCAGGTGGCCGGATCGACACGCTCCAGCAGCTCCTCAAGATCCTCAGGACCCTGGAGCAGGGCGGTGCCCTTGCCGTCGTAGCCGCCGCGAGCCGCCTTGGCCATCAGGGGGTAGCTGAATCCCTGCGGCAGCCGGGGAGCACGGGGATCGATCGGTACAGCCCCAAGGCCACCAGCCTCGCCGGAGGGGAGAGGAGCGTCAGAGGAAGCGGCCGTCACAGCGTCGGGGCCTGCGGCCGCGGCGGCCGGCACCGGCTGGGGCAGCGGCAAGGCCAGATCCAGGGGGAACCAGCGGGGGGACGGCAACTGAAGCCGCTGCTGCAGCTCCCGCTGGCTGCGCTTGCTGATCAGGGGCTGCAGGCCCTCCAGGCTGGGAATGAAGCGGATTCCTTCGGCCGCCAGGGGTGCGAGGGCCTCGAGGTCGAGCCACTCGTTCTCAAAGCTGATCGCGGCGCAATCCTCTGCCAGGCGCCGGGTGGCGGCCGCATCGCTGAGATCGGCCAGCACCAGTTCTGCGGCCAGGGGTGCAGCCGGATCGCTGGCCGAGGGGGTCTGCACATGCAGGGGCACCCCCAGCTCCGCCGCAGCCTGGGCCAGCATCCGGGCCAACTGGCCACCGCCCACCACGCCGATCGCGGCAGCTTTGGAGTCGTCCAGTGGGGTCATCGCACCTCGGTGGGATCGGGGCTGCCGGATCAGGGCGGCGGGATCGGGCCAATCGACGATCCTGCCACTCCGCTCAGGTGAACCCCCGATCGCCGGCGAACAGGTAGCGCAGCAGGCTGAGCAGCAGCACCGCCAGGAAGAGGGCCAGACCCACCGTGCAGGCGTAGCTGATCTCCAGCTCGGCGAAGGCCTGGTCGTAGACGTAATACACCAGGGTTCGGGTGGAATCGGCCGGACCTCCCTGGGTCATCAGATACACCTCCTCGAACACCTTGGTGGCGGCGATCGCCGAAATCACCGCCACGAGGGTGAGGTAGGGGCGCAGCAGCGGCAGGGTGATGTCGAGATGCTTGCGCCAGCCGCTGCTGCCATCGAGTTCGGCGGCCTCGTAGAGGTCGGTGGGGATGCCCTGCAGACCGGCCAGAAAGATCACCATGTAGTAACCGAGGCCCTTCCAGAGGGTCACGAGCATCACCGAGGGCAGGGCCAGCGCGGGCGACGACAGAAAGGCGATCGGCGAGAAGCGCTCCCCCAGCAGGGCCACCAGCCAGCCATTGATCAGGCCGTTCTCGGCATAGAGCCAGCGGAAGGCGATCGCCGCCACCACGATCGACACCAGCACCGGTGTGTAGAAGGCGGCGCGAAACCAGTGGATGCCGGGCAAGGACTGGTTGACCAGCACGGCCAGGGCGAGGGCACCGAGCACGATCGGAGGCACTACCCCCACCAGATAGAGGAAGGTGGTGCCGCTCACCCGGAAGAACATCGGATCGGCGAGCAGGCGGCGCAGGTTGGCCAGGCCGATGAACCGCAGCGGCTCGTTCACGTCCAGCCCCGACTGGGTGAAGCTCATCAGCAGTGCCATCGCCGCTGGGATCAGCACCGACAACGCCAGCAGCAGCAGCGCCGGCGCCAGGAAGGTCCAGGCGCTGCGGGCACCGGTCCCCGGAGCGGCGGCGGCCGGCGGCCTTGGGGAATCCTGGGAGGAAGACCGTGTCATGGCGCCATTGTGGAAGAGAGCAACGGACTGACCACAAGCGTGTCGCAGGGCAACGACAGGGTGGAGGGTGCTATCAACGATCCGCTGCAGGTGCTGCGGCAGGTGTTCGGCTATGCCAGCTTCCGCGGGCCCCAGGAGTCGATCGTGCGCCACGTGATCGACGGCGGCTCGGCCCTGGTGCTGATGCCGACCGGCGGTGGCAAGTCGCTCTGCTTCCAGATTCCGGCCCTGTGCCGGCCCGGGCTGGCGGTGGTGGTCTCACCCCTGATCGCCCTGATGCAGGACCAGGTGGAGGCGCTGCGTCAGGCCGGTGTGGCGGCGGCGGCGCTCCACTCCGCCCTCGATCCGCAGGAGAGTGCCTCCCTCTGGCGCCAGCTGAACGAGGGGGCGTTGGATCTGCTGTACGTCTCGCCGGAGCGACTGCTGGCCGGCGACCTGCTGGAGCGGCTGGCGGAACGGCAACTGGCCCTGTTCGCCATCGATGAAGCCCACTGCGTCTCCCAGTGGGGACACGACTTCCGGCCCGAGTACATCCAGCTGGGAATCCTGGCGGACCGCTTCCCGCAGGTGCCCAGGCTGGCCCTCACAGCCACAGCCGATCCCCGCACCCGTGACGAGATCGTCGACCGGCTGGGCCTGCAGCAGGGTCGGGTGTTCCTGGCCAGCTTCGACCGGCCCAACATCCGCTATCTGCTGCGGGGCAAGGAGGAGCCGAAGGCCCAGCTGCTGCGGTTTCTGGAGGAGCACCGCGGCGATTCCGGCATCGTCTACGCCCGCTCGCGCAGCCGGGTGGACCAGCTGGCGGCGGCGCTGCAGGGGGCCGGCTACAACGCCGTGGGCTATCACGCCGGCATGGAGGCCGCAGAGCGCAGCAGGGCCCTGGATCGTTTCCGCCGCGGCAGCGGTGTGGTGGTGGTGGCCACGATTGCCTTCGGCATGGGCATCGACAAACCGGATGTGCGTTTCGTGGCCCACGTGGACCTGCCCAAGAGCCTGGAGGCGTACTACCAGGAGACGGGCCGGGCCGGCCGCGACGGCCTGCCGGCGGTGGCCTGGATGATCCACGGCCCGGGCGATGTGCCCCAGCTGCGCCGCTTCATCGACGACTCCGAGGCCCCATTGGCCCAGAAGCGGATCGAGCACGCCAAGCTCGACGCCCTGATCGGCTTCACCGAGGCCGCCAGCTGCCGCCGCCAGGTGCTGCTCCGCCACTTCGGCGAAGCGCTGGATCAGCCCTGCGGCAATTGCGACGCCTGCCTTGAACCCCAGACCCGCCATGACGTGACGGTGGCGGCCCAGAAACTGCTCTCGGCGGTGCACCGCACCGGCCACCGTTTCGGCGCCGCCCATCTGGTCGATGTGCTGCTGGGAGCCAGCACCGAACGGATCCGCAGCCTCGGCCACGACGGCCTGAGCGTGTATGGCATCGGCACGGAGCTCGACAAGGAGCAGTGGCGGGCCCTCATCCGCCAGCTCTGCGCCCTGGGCCTGCTGGAGCCAGTGCCGGAGGGCCATGGCGGCCTGCGCTGGGGAGCCGAGGCCGCCGTGCGGCCGGTCCTGCGT
>NZ_JAYGIC010000177.1:0-18950 GCF_034931105.1 Synechococcus sp. CCY9201
TCCAATGAAGAATTGTCGAGTCGCCCACAGGAACTTCCCCCGCAGGCGCTCACAGAACCGGACGTGACACTCTCGCGTCATCCGGCTCTTGTCACCCAACCGTTGCGTGACCAAGAATCTGCCAATGAACAAACAACTGTGGATTCTGCTGAGCAGTTTTGTTCAGCAGCCGCAGGCTTCGTCCACGGTGACCGCGCAGAGGCTTATGCTTCTGACGCAGCCAGGAGCCAAGCCGTTCGTCGAAATAACGGAACAACTTGTTCCACATCTCCGTCGGATAAAAGCGCCCAAAATACTGCCACCAGCCCCGCAGGACCGGATTCAGCATTCTGGCAACATCGTCCAATGGCAGATGAGAATGATGGCGAAGTCTCCATCCTCGAATACGATCCCTCATCTTTCTCAAGGATAAGGGGCTTACTGCTGGCGCAAAGGTTGTGAACAACTTGCCCCAGCGGTTCTTCGCACAGCGAGGACGGAAAGCAAAGCCTAAGAACTCAAACTGAATCTTCGCAAACGAGCCCTGTCTATTAGAGTCCCTGCAGTAGACCATTTGGGTCTTCTCAGGGTGCAGCGTTAGATGGCAGGCTATGAATCGAGCCTCAAGGCTCTCCTTCAGGGCCTGTGCTTCACGCTGGCTAGAGCAATGGCAAATCACATCGTCTGCGTAGCGCTCAAACTGGATGCCAGGATGATTCCTACGCATCCAGATATCAAAGGCGTAATGCAGAAACAAGTTGGCAAGAAGTGGACTAATCACACCGCCTTGGGGTGTCCCGCAGGCCTTGGCCTGTAGTTCTCCATTGGGCAGTTGAACAGGTGCTTCAAGCCAACGCCGCAGATAAAGCAGCACCCAGCGCTCTTGGATGTGAGCCTGGAGAGCCTTGAACAAGAGATCATGATCGATCGAGTCGAAAAATCCCTTGATATCAAGGTCCAATACCCAGTCTCGTTGCCAGCAACGCTTGCGACACAATTCCACGGCTTGATGAGCAGATCGACCGGGTCGATATCCAAATGAATCCGAATCAAAGATTGGCTCCAATCTGGGTTCGATGATCTGTCTGACCACCATCTGTGCGATGCGATCGGAAACTGTTGGAATGCTCAGTGGCCTCATGCCTCCCCCTTTGGACTTAGGAATCTCTACACGGCGGACCGGAGGCGGGAAGTAACTCCCTGATGCCAAACGATTCCAGATCCTGTAGAGGTTGTTCTTTAAGTCCCTGGAGAAGTCATCGAGGCTCTGACCATCCACGCCAGCAGCCTTTCCGTTCCTGGAGATAGCCTGATAGGCTTGCCACACCATCTTCTTGGTAATTGGCAAAGGCTTGTCTGTGTTCATCTGATTCCTCCCAGGCAACCTGGTTGATCTGATTTATCAGACTGGATGACGCAGTTCCTTCGCTCCAAGGCGATTACAGCCTCTTCATCGCTACTACGAACTGCTCCGCCCCTGACAAGGTCATTGGTATTCAGACTCATGATTGTAGTCACTTGATCTTTTCCCTTGGCATCCCATGTCAGGTTCCCACGTTCCGTATCGAGGCCTGTGATGAGCTCGTGCCGTCTATACACCGGCTGCCATGTGGTCCGTATACAGGTGTCGCCCACACTGATCCGAGCTGTACATGCCTCAGCTCGCTTTGACAGCAACTGGAACGCATTTCGATGTGTCATCGACGGTTCGCTTGCGCTCACCTTCTCATCACTCACCTGACGGATCAACTCCGCCTTTTCCCCATCGCTCACCACCACGGCTTTTGACCGCAGCAGCATGGGGTGGTTTGAAGCCAGCCCCTGCAGGCAGACATCGGGAGGCCACACTCCCATCCTCGATACAGTTACGACATAGTTCATGAAGAATCTATGCCTCGTGGCACACGCAGGTACGGATTTTCCTTGAGTTGCTCAACCAGCTCCTTGTCTGTGATCGCCATGCGAGCTTTGATGATCAGGGCACCCAATGCCATTCGAAATGGCTTGGCAGGTGCCCCAAAGCCTTTGCAGAACTGCGACGCGTAGTCGTCCTCCAGCTCATCCCAGGGAATGAGCTCAGCAAGCTTGATCCAGCGATTGTCACCAGAGAGTTTGCCGCCAAACGGCAAGAAGAAATCCTCAAACGAGAGCTGATGACGATGCTCGCGCCGATACATGTGGAAAACTCTGGACTGCTTTTCGGCGATATCGAGCCGAATTGGGCACATTCTACAGTTGAAATCTGCTCGGATCCACTGCGGCGCAGCCGCTTTGCCCTTTCTCAGGAGGCCCGAAATAGATATATTAGTAGAAGTGGAGAATGGTAAGGCGGGGATTTGCTATGTCTTTTGATTAGCAGTTATGCCTGGAGTGCCTAAAGCGGCAGGACATCAAGGCGATTGAGGTGCGATGGTAATGGCACCAGGCATCGGATGCTGTTTGGTGCTTGTCTGGGGTCGTTGAAGAAATAAAAAGCCCCTGTGGTTGCAGGGGTAGGGGGTTTCGTCCAATGTTATAATCTGAAATTAACCTCGAAAGGTTCTACCTCTATATTCTATTAACGCCGGGCCAATCGGCGCAGCCACTAGGCATCCCCCGCCAGCAACCCCCTCAAGCTCCTCATCGCTGACAGTTTCAGCCAATCCGCCTTGAGCTTGATACCTCAGCCAATCCGCCTTGCTCACATCAAATCCAGCTTCCTTCGCCAACGCCACAGCAGCATCAAGGTCTGCAGCACCTTTGAGCTTCTCCTGTAGCCCCGCATCGTCCTTGAGCTTGGCAAGGAGTGCTGCAAGTTGCTCTTCTGACATTGATGTAACCGCAATACTCCCCTTTCTTAGTGCACCTTCCAAGCCCCGTCAGCATCCCTCAGCACTTCCTCACACAGCCACTCCCAAAGCCACCAAGCCCTCCCAGCCCTCCCTCAATCCTTCTTCGCCCGTCCTGCAAGTTACCCAATGACGATATTAAGGGTGTTACTCTGGTCGTGATTACCGTAGCAGTTACCGCCTCCTGCCACACCCTCCAAATCATCGTCGCCCAGCTCGATTCCCTTAGCCAGCAAATTCTGCATTGCGGCCTTGCTCACTGTAAATCCTGCCTCCGTCGCAATCGCCATGACGGCATCAGGGTCTGCAGTCGCTGCCGTGAGTCGCTCGCGCAGGGCGCTGTCAGCCTTGACAGCATCAATGAAGGCTTGGAGCTGCTCTTCTGACATGGGATCCAAGCTCAAGAGAGGAACTTCCAAAGCATGGCCAAGGCCAGCGGTGTTGTCAACATTTCCATAGCGCCCGAGAAGCTGGGCATCGCGAGATAAGCCTTATGAAGATGCTGCAGACTTCATGCTTCCCGCGAATGCCGCCAAAGAGAGTATAATTAAGCTTGATTGGCTAGTGGGATGACGAGTGTGGCATGGCGTCCGATTGCAAGATAATCGAACAACGTTATGCTATTCTTAAGCCCTTTTCATGAAACTCTGCTCACCAATGCCACCGCGGAGGGCACAGAAGTTGGTGAGGCAGCAATGGAATCTCTCACTCCACAATGGCGTGACCCCTGGGTGGAGGCTTTGGCCCCGGATGAAGCGCACAAACTGGCTCGGCGTCTGGCCTGGGATGGCATTGGCGTTGATGCACTGCAGCAGTGGCTGACCCGCCAGGAGGCTGACGCTGGTGATGCCTCTGGACTGGAAGCAACGCCTGCGCAGATTGACCTTCAGGCCTGCCAGGCGGCGCTCAAGAAGGCCTGGGATGCCCCCCTGCTCCCTTATGCCAGTGGCGGGCATCTGCCCTTCATTGATCTGTGGTGGCCGATCCGCGAGCTCGCGCGCCAGCGGCTTGAAGCCGAACGCGAACAGATCTCTGGAGGTGATGGTGTGGCCGTCGTTGTTGCGGCACAGCTGGCCGACAGCTTGCTTGAACGGCTCTGCGCCATAGGCGAGGAGGTGCTCTGGCAGGGCTTCCATGAAGGGCGCAGTCCAGGCACGATGCTGCTTGCGCATCTAGGCGCAGCGGGGGATGGCTCTGGGCCGCCACTGCGGGAGCATTACGAGAGCTTCATTCGCAGCCATCGTCGCGATGGCCTGACGGCACTTTTGCAGGAGTTTCCAGTGCTGGGCCGTCTGATCGGCACTGTGTTTTCGCTGTGGTTGGAGGGCAGCATCGAGATTCTGCAGCGGATCTGCGCCGATCGTCCACTGCTGGCTGAACGCTTCTCGGTGCCGGCAGGCCATTGGCTCAGCCATGTGAAACAGGGGCTGAGCGATCCACATCGCGGCGGTAGGGCCGTCTCGATCCTGCAGTTTTCAGCCCCTGAGGAAGATAGCGCGAGCGGAAATGAGGTGGTCAGTGTCGTCTACAAGCCCAAGGACATGGGGGTGGATGCCGCCTACCAAGCAGCCTTGTCCGATCTCAATGTTCATGGTGGTCTCCCCCCCCTACACACACTCGCGGTGCATAATGCCGATGGATACGGCTACATGGAGTATGTGCCCCATCGGCTTTGCACGAGCGATGATGAATTGAACTTATTTTACGAGAATGCAGGCCGTTTAACGGCCATTCTGCATCTGCTTGGCTGCACCGACTGCCATCATGAAAATCTGATTGCCTGCGGCGATCAGCTGCTGCTGATCGATACCGAAACGCTGCTTGAGGCAGATCTCCCTGATCACATTGCCGCGGCGGCGTCAGACACCGCACAGCCTGGCCCCTCCCAGCTGCAACGTCGTTTTCAGCAGTCGGTGCTGCGTTCTGGTCTGCTGCCCCAATGGATGTTCATCGGAGCCGCCAAGGTGGCAATTGATAGCAGCGCCCTGGGAATTGCTCCCCCTCTGGAGGCAGAGCGCCCTCAGACTGGCTGGCTCGGCCTCAACAGCGACGGCATGATGCCAGGCCGAGTGAAGCGTCCTGCCGCTTTGCCCACCAGCCTTCCAGTGGGAGTCGGCGCCACCAATCCCATGAGCAGGCACATGGAGGTATTCTGTGAAGGATTTGCCCGACAGTGCCAGGCCCTGATCGCCATCCGCGAGCGCTGGTTGGCAGCGGATGGAGTCTTGTTGCGCTTCGCTGGTCTGCCCCGGCGGATCGTGCTGCGAGCCACCCGGGTGTACTTCGCCATTCAGCGCCAACAGCTGGAGCCGGCTGCTCTCCGTTCCTCTTTCGCCCAGGCGATGAAACTGGAGCAGCTGGCCCGCAGTTTTCTTCTGGCGGAAACCAGGCCCCTGCACTGGCCCGTGTT
Source organism: Synechococcus sp. CCY9201 (assembly GCF_034931105.1). Taxonomy (NCBI): domain Bacteria; kingdom Bacillati; phylum Cyanobacteriota; class Cyanophyceae; order Synechococcales; family Synechococcaceae; genus Synechococcus; species Synechococcus sp. CCY9201. The sequence goes on from NZ_JAYGIC010000177.1 coordinate 5,218, forward strand.
CGCTGCGGAGGTGCGCCAGATGCAGCAGCTGGATATCCCCTTCTTCACCCATCCAATTGATGGCGACGCCCTCCAGCTGGGCGAGGACACGGACGATCTGTCCGGCTTCATCAAGACCAGCGGTCTGGCGGCGGCACGGGAGCGATTGCAGTCGCTGGATGCCGATGAGATCGCCTTTCAGCTGCGCCTGATCGATGGCACGGCGAAGGCCAGGCAGCTGCGCGTGGAGGCTGTGGCTGGAGCATCCGGATCTGTTGCCAATTCAGAAACAGAGGCCGAAGCCATCGATGCTGGGCAGGCGGCCAGACGCATCGCCGAAAGGTTGCTGGCCATGGCGATCGCCGATCCGCAAGGGCAGGTGGAATGGCTGGGGATGGATGTCGGCGCCGATGGGCAGAGCTTCTCCTTCGGGCCGGTGGGTTCATCGCTCTATGGCGGCTCGATCGGTATCGCCTGCTTACTGAAGTGCCTGCAGGATCTTCAGGTTGAGCTCATGCCCGCTCCGGTGGCTGGCGGATCGGCGCTGACGCCCCAGGTGGTGTTTGAGGCCATCCTCCACCCCCTCAGGCTGCTGGTGGCGGAATCGGCGGCGGATGGCCGGCTGCGCTGGTGGCGTGATCAGCCCCTTGGCTTGAGCGGCTGTGGTGGCCTTCTGCTGGCCCTGCAGCAGATCGGCGAAACCGCGCTGGCGAAGCAACTGCTTGCCGTAGCTTTGCCGCGTGTCATCAACGCCGATCAGCAGCTGGATGTGATCGGCGGTTGTGCTGGTCTGATTGGAGCGCTGCTGCAGCTGGGGGGAGAGCAGGCCCTGCAGCTGGCAATGGCTGCCGGTGATCATCTGCTGGCGCAACAGAACGATCAGGGGGCCTGGAGCCCGTCATCGCGACAACTGGCCTTGCTCGGCTTCTCCCATGGCACCGCGGGGTATGCCGCTGCGCTGGCGCGGCTGCATGCAGCCTGCGGTGAGGAACGGTTTCGTTCGGGCTCGGCGGCTGCCCTGGCCTATGAGCGCAGCCATTTTGATCAGGCGCGCGGCAACTGGCCCGATTACCGCAGCTGCCCGAATGGAACTGAGCCGCCCGAATTCACGGTGAGCTGGTGCCATGGAGCCCCTGGCATTGCTCTGGGCCGTGCCTGCCTATGGGGAACAGCCCTCTGGGATGACCAGTGCGCCGAGGAGATATCCGCCGCTCTGGGCACCACGGCTGCGCTGAGCGGACACGGTCTAGACCATCTCTGCTGCGGCTCGCTTGGATTGATGGCCGTGCTGGAGCTCCTATCCGCAGGACCCTGGCCGTTGCCACAGAGCTTGCGAGAGTCGTGCCTGGATGTTGCTGACATGCATCGTCGGGAAGCGCTGAAGCGCTGTACTGGAGCAGAGATCAGGATGCGATGCTTTGGAACAGGAGAAGGAACCTTGATGCTGCCCGGTTTCTATACCGGTCTCAGCGGCATGGGGCTGGCACTTCTGGGGGAGAGTGGATCCAAAGGGATGCTGGGTCAACTATTGAGTGCTGGATATGGGCCTATAGGTGTTATGCATTGAACGCACGACGTGACTGGAATTCTATGCTCATCTAGCTGGTCCAAAAGAACATATTTGACGACGAGTGTCATCAGGCACTGGCAAGAGGTCCTCACCTTGATGCTTGGCCACCGGTATCATGGCATGATCCTGCCCTGTCTCCTGCGACACAAAGCCCTTTTCCCCCGATCTCACACACCTTGATCGTTGGGCCGTCGACTATTTGACGAGATGCGGGCCCTGCGGAAGCTTCAGCACACTCAGGCGGTTGGCAACAGCTGAGTCTTCCAATCTGAACGCGTTGGCCAATGGGTCAAACCGCGAGCGCATGCTGCTAACAAGTCCATCAGGGGCCATGTCTGGCGATGTTGGAGCGGCGCCTGCTGCCTGATGCTCTTACCTGTTCGATCTCATGCTGGCCGGCTGGTTGTTGCTGGACCTGTCGAGGCCCAGAGATGGTCCAGGTTTCGCACTTACGAAGAGGCGATGCGGTCGTTCCAAACAAGCTTCATCCGTCACGTTAGCGACGATGACAGCACCCTGTGAGGCCAGCCAGGGGCTACCCCAGTGGAATCAGCCCTCCGCACGGAGTAGGATCAAAATGAGTTTGGATCAAAAGAGGGAACAACTATACCCGTAGAGCCCGCCAGAGGTATCCCAGGAGCCGGGATTGATCCACCAGCAACACCCCCTAGATCTTCGTCGCTTAGCTCTTGGGTGCCTTGAGGATGCTGGGCTTGATAGTTCAGCATTTCTGCCCTGCTGACTGCAAAGCCTGCTTCTGTGGCGATCGCCACAGCGGAGTCAAGATCTACCGCACTATCAAGACGCTCTTGCATGACGCGATCCACATCAAGGACCTTGATGAAGGCTTGGAACTGCTCTTCTGACATCAACCTGAAGCTATATAACAACTGCTAGCATGACATGCTTGCCGGCGACTCTCAGCATTTGTGAAGATTCTCTCCTGCCATGATGTGGTTGGCATAGCGCATTGAACTGACTCATCAGTGGCTCTCCAGCATCTGAGCCAGATAGCCATGGCTACTGAGTTCCCTCCAGGTTCCCTGCTCCACGGCTCGGCCCTTCTCAAGCACCACAATCTGATCGGCCTGCCGGATGGTGGCAAGGCGATGGGCAATGCTGATCCGGGTCATCCCTAACTCCTCAATCGTACGAGTGATCACTTGCTGGGAGCGATTGTCGAGGGCACTGGTGGCTTCATCCATGATCAGCACCTTCGGTTCGGTGATCAGGGCGCGGGCAATGGCAATCCGCTGCACCTGTCCGCCTGAAATGTTGCCGCCGGATTCGCTCAGCAGAGTTTCCAGTTGCATCGGCATGGCTCGCACTTCATCAGCAACCGCGGCCCGCTCCAATGCCTGCCAAACGTCCTCCTCACTGCGCTGCACACCACCGCAGATCACGTCATAGATAGAGCCGGCATTCAGGCGGGCCGTCTGCATCACCACCCCCAGCTGGCGCCGGTAGGCACGGATGGCGAGCTGCTGGAGCGGAATACCATCGACCAACAACTCGCCTGCTGTGGGCAAGATAAACCCCAGGAGCATGCGAACCAAGGTGGTCTTGCCACAGCCGCTTGGTCCGGTAATCGCCGTGTGCTTGCCGGCCGGGATCGAGAGCGAGAGGTTGGTGAACAGTGGTTCACTGCTGCTGGGAAATTCGTAGGTGATGCCGAGCAGCCGGAAATCTCCGATCAGACGATGGTGCAGCGCATCGGGCTGGTACCCACGTTCCACTTCCGCGTACATCACCGGCTCAGCCCTCTTCCACAACACAGCTGCATGCCCAGCCGTATTGGCCACGAGGTTGACAGCGCCAGTCACGGAGAGGTTGAAGCTGCTGAAAGCGGCGTTGAAGGAGATGAAGGCCACCACCGTCTGATCGAGTTCAGGAGTGCTGTGGCTGTTCAACATCCGGAAGGCCACAACAGCGAATAGAAACAATGATGCCAGTGGGGTGACAAGCGTGCCGTATTGCTCGATGGCATCGCTGTAAACGTTGCTGCGCAGCTGCAGCAGCGCGTAGCGGTTGATCTCCTGCAGCCAGCGCAGCAGCAGAAAAGGCTCAGCTCCGGCGCTGCGGATCTGCGGCATACCCATCACAGACTGCAGTGAAAAGTTGGTGATCTCAGCTCCGCTCTCCAGCAGCGGTAACTGCAGACGGATCGAACGCAAAGTGATCAGCAGCAGGCAGATCACTGCCACCAGGGTGAAGCCCGTTGCCCAGAGTGCCAGCTGGCTATCATACCTGAACATCAGAACGAAGTAGCTGATAGCGAAGAGGCTCGAGAGCATGGTGGACAGCGCACCACTGCCCAGAAGCTGGCGGAGCTGGCTGATCGAATTCACCCGGGAAGCCAGGTCACCGGTGGTGTAGCGGCTGATCAAGGCCATCGGCAGTCGCATCAGCCGGTCCCATACCGCTGTCTGCAGGCGCAGATCGGCGACGCTTTCCAGCCGCAGCATCATCAGGTTCTGTAGAAACTGAGCTGCCACAGAACCGATGACGATCAACGCCACCACGGTGAGCCCCTCAAGCAGCAGCTGTTGGTCGTTATGGGGAAGGATACGGCTCACCAACAGATTGGTGAGCATCGGGATCGAGAGGTTGAACAACATCACCACCGCCGAGGTGATCACCAGGGCCGTCAGAGCACCTGATTCGGTGGCGAACGCAAAGCGCAGCACAGTGAATGGCCCAGGCACATGTGCCGGCAGCGAGAGATAGATCTCGTAGCCGTCGTTGGCCAGAGTGGTGCTGCTGCGTGTGGGCCAATGCTCCTGCCTCTGGGCGCTGTAGAGCCAGTTGCGCCCGCTGTGCCGATAGAGAGCCAGGGGTTCATTGCTGCTGGCCTCAAACACGATTAACAGCGGGTACTCACCACGGGCTGGGTCGCGGGGAGCTTCAATCTGGCGGTGGTGGATGTCGTTGTGGTTGAGCAACTCCTGGATCGAGGCGCCTGGAAGCGGGTCCAGGCTCTGATGCCGGCGCCCCAGCTGCCGCATGCAGAACCCGAGCAAACGCAGCTCCGGTTGCTGGTCGCCATCCGGCGGATTGCTGAACAGCAGCTGGCGCTCCAGATTCCGGGCTGACAGCAGGGCCTGTTGTGAGGCGTTCATGCCGTTACCTCTGGCTCGGGGCCTTCGGATTGCTCAGCTTGCTCGGAGTGCACCAGAGCGTGGAAGGCACCCTTCAGCGCCAGCAGCTCCTCCGGGGAGCCCAGTTCAATCACCGCTCCAGATTGCATCACCAGGACCTGATCGCTGCGCAGGGCCGCATCCAGGCGATGCGCCACGCTGATCACCGTCATGTTGCGGCGCTTCAGCACATCAAGCACGCGGGTCTGGGTGGCGTTGTCGAGAGCGCTGGTGGCTTCATCGAGCAGCAGGATACTGGGGTTGCGCAGCAATGCTCGGCAGAGCTCCAGCCGCTGGCGTTCCCCACCGCTGAGATTGCTGCCGTTGTCGCGAAGGTGGCGTTGAAAGGCTTCGGGATGGGAGGTAATCGTGTCGAGTACCTGGGCATCGGAGGCGGCAGCTTCGAGTTGCTCGAGGCTGTAGCCCGGACGCCAGAGCGTTAAGTTATCGCGAACGCTGGCATTGAACACAAACACCTGCTGAGGCACATAGGCAAGACTGCGCCGCATCACCCCATCGCCATGGTCTTGCCAGGGTTTGTCGTCGAAGAGCAGGTCACCACTGCTCGGCTGGTAAAGACCAGCCAGCAGCCTGATCAGGGTGGTCTTGCCCGAGCCGCTGCCACCCACGATCGCCAGCTGGGATCCCGCCGGAACACATAGATCGAGATCACTGATGAAGGGTGGGGAGATGGCATCGAAACCGAAGCTGAGTCTGCGACATTCGATGGTTCCGCCCAGGCGTGGTTCGGAATGCCCCTCTTGATCGGGATCTGGATCTTCCACGGGGATCTGGAAGCTGCGTACCAGGGGGTCGTCCTCGCTGTTGCGCAGATCCTCAAGGCGACCTAGATCACCGATCAGGCGCTGCAAGGTGGAATTGAGCTGGGGCAGGGTGGAGATCGGAGCGGTGAGCTGGCCCTGCAGGAACTGGAAGGCCACGAGCGTACCCAGTGACATCTGGCCGGCGATGATCAGCCAACCACCGGCCGTGATGATCAGGGCATTGAGCAGGAAGGTGCTGCCACTGGCGCTGATGCTGGCGGTGGCCATCTGGGAGCCGAGCAGTTGGTTCTGGATCACCACGTTGCCGAAGCTGCCCTGCCACTGGCTGAGGAAGTCGAATTCGAGCCCTGAGGCTTTGAGGGTTTCGATGTTATTGATGCCCTGCAGGCCTTTGCCCTGGACCTTCCCCTGCTCCAGCGCCAGCTTGCGGTTGGCGTCGTAGCGCTGCTCGGTGAGCCACCAGTTGAGCAGCAGATTGGCACCCATCACGAACAGCACCAGCAGCGCCAGCCACACGGAGATCGCCAGAGCCACGATCAGAACCAGGGCAGCCACCCAGAGGCTTACAAGAAATCTCAGCAGCTGGGCCACCACCACCTGTGAGGTTTCCATTCCCAAAAGCATGCGGCCAGCGATCTCACCCTGGAAGCGGGCTTGATAGAAGCCGAATGTCACCTGGAACAGCTTGCGGAACAGATCGGCTGCCAGTCGCTTGGAGAGCAGCAGTTCCATGCGACGCAGCAGGATGAACTGAACGCTGAGGAGCATCAGCCAGCCCAGCACCGAAAAGAGCAGAAGCCAGATGATCGGAATGCCGAAATAAAGCAGCTGATCCTGAAGAAAGCTGTCAATGAAGGTGGACGTCAGCCCGCCAACAAGAAGGGTCAGCACCGACTGAACACTGGCCACGAGCAGCAGCTGGAGCAGGGAGGCGGTGTACGGACGCAGGGTGCCGGGCAGGCTCAGCAAAGGCGAGCGCTCATGGCCACCGCGGCGAAAGTCTGCTCCCGGTTCGAACTCGAGCACGATGCCAGTGAAGTTGTCGAGGAATTCCTCCATCTCCACCCGAACACGGCCCTGAGCGGGATCGCTCAGAAATGCATGCCGGCTCTCGAAGCCTTCCACGACTAGAAAGTGGTTGAACCCCCAGAACACCACACAGGGGAAGTTGCCCTCCGCCTTGAGCTGTTCGCCGGAACAGCGGTATGCACGTGCTGTGAGGCCATAGCTGCGGGCAGCCTGCAGAAGCTTTTTGGCATTGGAGCCATCACGGTTCACGCCGCAGGCTCGGCGCAGTTCACTGAGTTCAACAATGCAACCGAAGTAGCCAAGAATCGTGGCCAGCGAAGCGGCACCACATTCGGCTGCTTCGTACTGCAGTCGTGTGCGTGCCTTCACCCGCCGGCGTTGCAGGCCAGTCATCGCCGCTGACGGCTATTCGCGTCATCCTCCTCACCGGAGGGAACCTGCGGGGGGGTGATGCCGAAAAAGCGGCGCAGGCCCGGCAGCATCAAGTCGATCGGATGGACACGCCGGGTGGTGATCTCCACATTGAGTCGATCACCCGGGCTGGGAGGGAAGGTCAGAACGCCGCGGGAGCTCCAACGGTAACCACCGCTGTTGGTCATTGCATCCTCTCCCGCCCGCTCCAAGGCCAGGATTGCCAGGGTTGGTGATGGCTCCTGGTTGATGATCACCTGAGCCAGAGACTGGACACCCACTCGAGCGGTGACTTCATTGAGACCACTGGGCAGATTGGCCTTCGAGACAACCCGGCCGCGGATGCCGCCCACTTCGGAGCGCTTGAAGCCTGACGGAGTGGCCAGAGCCTCCATGCCGGGAAACACCTGCGCCATCTCCTTGCTACTGAGGAAAATCGGAACCAAATCAGGGGAATCGAGGCGGTCGTCACTGAGCTGCAGCACTGATTGCCCTTGGGTTACGCCTTCTCCGTTGTTTGGCCCAACCTGGGAGAGATAGACATCGCGGGGCGCGAAGATAAGCTGCTGGCTCACCAAGATAGCCAGTTCACCGCGCAACTTCTGATAACTTTGAGATAGCTGACCAGAGATATCAATCAGCTGGTTATCATTACTGCGCAGTTGAGATCGAATGTTGTCGACCTGAGCTTGCTCCTGCAGTATGGAGGCTCGACTTACAAATCCCTTGCTCTCCAGTTTTCTCATGCTCTCCAGATAGGCAGAGCGACTGGCGAGCTCCTTTTGCAGGATGGATTGCTTGTCCTTAATATTCCGACTCTGGGCTTCGCCAGTGCTTAAGGTGCGCTTGACTTGATCCAGGGAACTGCTGAGACGCTCTTGTTGCGATGAAGACTGAACCCAGAGCAATAAACGACCACTGGCCATTGCCTTTCCGTGGAAGCTTTGTTTCAGGTTGCTTGAGAAACTGGCCGAGGCTGACTCTGCCGTGGTGCCCGACTCCTGCTCGGGCAAAGCATCGCTGGCGCGCAGGATAGCCTCTGCGAGTGACGCCATTTGCTCATCACTGAACTGATCTGGTCTATTACTGAAGTTTCTGGCTTGTGCGTGCCAGCTCTCAGGCCGGCGATTAAACATCCACATTGCGATGCCATTGGTACCGCTGAGGCTTGCGTTGATGGTGCTCACCGGCAGCAGAACACCGGTTCCCTGCACGCTCAAAGGAATCCGCGCAATCATGGCCCAGAGCCCTCCAGCCACGGCGATCAGCACACCGAGTACCAGTGTGGCCCGCAGGGGCGGCGTGAGCATGGTGATCGGGCCGTTGCGCTCACCCACTCGGTGGCGATGTTCCAGTGCTCGGCGATCAAAGAAGGGAGTCATGGGCTAGAGGTTTCACTCGCAGGAGTGGAAGCGGTGGGATGGCGCATCGTTCTGATTCGATTCTGCACCGCGCTCTCCGTTTGGGCAGGCCAGGTTGCTGAGTAGCGGTAAAGTTCAGCAATGGCGATGTTGTAAGCCAGCACCGCCTGTGCGACCTGCTCTGCAGCATCAGAGAGCTGCTGGATGGTCTGCACCACGCTGGTGATGTCGCCAACCCCAACTTCAAAGCGCGCACGAGCTGCCTCCTGGGCCAACTCAGCACTACGGTAGGCCTGTTGAGCGCTTTCCACGGCAATTTTTGAGGTGATCAGCTGGCCGTAGCTGGAGCGAACTTCACGCACAACCTGTAATTGTGTGGAAGCGGCAACGGCCTTCTGTTGACGCTCCTGAGCATAAGCAGCTTCTGCATTGGCGGCTTGAATTCCACCGTCGAAAATCGACCAGGAAAAGCCAAGTCCAGCCGCCCCATCCCAGGTGCGGCTTCGGGAATAGCGATCGCCTGGATCTGCATTCGAAGGGATGCCATCCAACCCATTAATTGCATAAAGATTTCCCGCACCTACAATTTGAAAGACGGGCAGATAACTACGAATGGCGGCAACAGCACTCCAGCGTGCTGCTTCTGCTGCGGCCAGGCTAGCTTGAATCTCTTCGCGCTGCTCTGTGGCTCGAGCAATGGTCTCTCGCAGAGGCAGCGTCCATTGCCCCTGCATCCTGGCCGCATCACTTGGGATTGCCAGAGCACCCGGTGGCAGCCCCAGGGCCTCGGCAAGGAGGGCTGTCTGATCGATGAAGTCACGCGTGTATGTAATCAGCTGGCTGAGCTGTGCAAACAGCTGGGAGCGCGTCTGCTCAAGATCCAGAACTGTAACCATGCCAATGCTTTTCTGGGCTGTGAGAGTGGCAAGTTGTTGCTTGTTAATCGCATAGATCTTCTTGAAGCTGTCGATCAGCTGCTGGTCGGATTGCGTGCTGTAGTAGCTCTGTTGAATGCTGAGAACAAGATTTCGAGCGCTTGCGTCGAACAGCAGCTTTTGCTGCCTCAGGGAATCAGATGCCGAGTTGATGTCGGGCTGTCGCGTTGGATCGATAAAGTTCCAGCTCAGTATGACGCCAGGCTGAAATACCGCCAAGCGAGACTTCTCAGACAGGACACCTTCCCCTTGCCCTGTTTGCCGGGAGGCCGCTCTAGAGAATCCGTAATTATTCTGCACAAAGGTGCTCCAGCTGTATCCAGCAAAGGGCGTGCCGTTGGCGAGCTGCAAGCTTGGATACCAGCGGCGTTGTGCGGCAATGAGCTGCCACTCATACTGTTGAATACTGCTGAATGCATCCAGAAGCTTGGGGTTATTGGCGATTCCCAGGGAAACAGCCTCCTCAAGCTTGAGCGGCCTGGCATTGGCTTGAAGCTCAGCTTCTAGGTCGTCAAGCAACTGCACCAGCGGCGTTGGGTCACCTTGCGACAGAACTTGACTGATACCTTGCGGATCGGCAAGGGCTGGATCGACGCTGCTCAGATCTTGACCCAACGCGGTGGCTTGGGCCAGAAAGCTGCAACTCAGGAGCAGCCCAATGAGCACACTGCGGCACTGATCTCTACCGATGCAGGAGAACTGGAGTGCCATAGGGCGGAGCGCAGAGATCGCACTGCCGTTATCGGATTTGAATTATTCTAGACACATTTAGTCCAGGCCTCTCTGGAAAAGGGCGGATGGCAAACCGGCCAGTAGAGAGAACTTGAAGCGAAAGAAGCTTGATCCAATGCCCCACCAACCACGCCACTTACCTCAGGGTTATTCATTTCAACAAGGGTACGCCTGAGCACAAATTAACTGCGGGTGCAGCGCACGTCCGAAAAACCTGATCAAGAGCGCAGTTCCTGCTACCTAATCCAGCTCCCGGATATGGATCAATCCCTGAGGCTCCTGAATGTCCGCACGGCAGTTCGGTGCCTTCTGGCGCACGACTTCCTCCGCGACACGCTTCAGGATGTCACGGCGGCGATCGGCAGCCCAGGGGTGGCATGCGTGCCAGTGGTCAGCAGACTCCCCCCAAACCAGCGCGACGCTGTCGCTGCCACCCAGCTCCCAGCAAAAACTCAGACTCCCTGCGGCTCGTGATAGGCAATAGATCCGCAACGCCCCGTCTCACGAATCTCCACGCGCCAGGGTCGCAGCCAGGGAGTCACGAACCAGGAAGAGGGCGATGATCAGATGCTCGGCGCAACTGTCCGCGGTGCGAGAAAAGAAATCGATGCGCAAGCAAGCCCAACGCGAAAACCGTTTGCAGGAAGGGCTTTGGAAGATTTTTCAAGCGGTGAGTGGGATGCGCGATGCCGGGTTCGAACCAGCGACATCCTGCTTGTAAGGCAGGCGCTCTACCGCTGAGCTAATCGCGCTTGGTTCCATTGTGCCTGCTGGCGTGCCTCCTGCCGCCGGTGAGAGGATCGGCCTCTGGCCAGCCGGGCAGAGGATGTGAAGGGAGTGGACGCCAAGCGCAAGGCCCGCATCCGTGCGCTGGAGAGGAAAGTCCGTCTCGAGCAGGCCTGGTTCACCTTCCGGCGGGCCAGTGTGGTGATCGGGTTCGCCGGCCTGCTGTTGCTCCTCTTCCTGGTCGGCTCCTGGCTCACCAGCGGACCGAGCGGCGAGGACCAGATCGATCGGGAGAGCGTCGACACCTGCGTGCAGCAGCAGCAGCACAGCTCCGGCAATATTGATCTCTGCTATTGAGCGCTTGTCCACTGAGCCCTCGATCCGTGAACTCAGGCTGGCCCCCATGAAGACTCCGCCATGGTGATCGACGTTCAGGCCACCCTGCCGGACGACCAGCGTCAGGCGATCGGGAAGGCCGGGCTGGCCGCCCTGATGACCATGGCCCGCCTGCGCGGCACACCATCGGCCAAGGCCATGGCCGCGATCCGGGGCGTTCGCGATCACCTCCTGCACCTCGATCTGGCACTGGAGACCCTGCCGGACATCGATCCAGAAGCCCTGGCCGCCCGGGTGAATGGCGTGAATCCGGATCCCCAGTGGCGCGAGCGCATCCTGCGGGGCATGACCCTGGTGGCCCTGTTCGATGGCACGCCCACGCCGCAGCAGCTGGACCTGCTGGAGCGCTCCGCCCAGTCTCTGAACGTGGATCCGGGCCCGGTACGCACCTTCCAGCAGGTGATGGAGCACCAGGCCTGGCTGGTGCGCCTCGATGTGGCCCGGCGCGGCTTCATCCCCCAGGCCTTCAAGGCCATGTGGCGCCAGGAGGGGCTATCCGCCGCCCTGGCCAGCGCCCGGGTGCTGCTCGGCCAGGAGGATCGGGCCATGGCCGAGCGCTACCGGCAGCTGCGGAGCTACCCGGAAGGCAGTTTCGGGCTGGCCTACGCCAACTTCATCGACCGCAACGGCTTCCAGTTCCCCGGTGAGCACGGCGGGCCACCACCGCCGGTGATGCACCACGACTGCTGCCACGTGCTGGGGGGCTATGGCACCACCCCCGCCGAGGAGGGCGCGGTGCTCGGCTTCCAGGCGGGCTTCGAGAAGGTGGACCCCTTCTATCTGCTGATGTTCGCCCTGGCGGAATTCGAGCTCGGCATCGGCGCCTCGCCCTTTGTTCCAGCCGGACGCGGCCAGCTCGATGTGGATCGGATCTTCGCGGGCCTCGAGCACGGCTCCCACGTGAGCGTGGACCTGTTGGCCGGCATCGATCCCTGGGACCACTTCGCCGCCCCTCTCGAGCAGGTGCGCCAGCGGTTCAACGTGCTGCCGCGGGGCCGCGCCCCGGAAGAACTGCCCCAGACCTGAGCAGCCGGCACACTGAGCAACCGGCACACTGGCGGGAACACGACCGGTTCATGGCCAGCGGCACCGACCACGACCGCACCACCTGCCTGCTGAGCCTGCCCTTCGGGTTGCTGTGGTGGCCGCTGCTGGGAATCATGGGTGTGGCAACGGCCAGCTTGGCGTTCCTCGTGGGCGGGCTGTGGCTGTCGCCGGATCTGGACACCCGCTCCAATGCCACCCGCCGCTGGGGCCTGCTGCGCTGGTTGTGGTGGCCCTACCGGCGGGGTCTGTCGCACCGTTCCCTGATCTCCCACAGCCCCCTGATCGGCACCGGCGGGCGGCTGCTCTACCTGGCGGCCTGGATCCTGCTGCTGGCCCTGATGCTGCAGCCGCTCGGCAGTCCAGCGCCGGCCAGCCTGCTGCAGGCCTCTGCGCGGCTCTGGCACGACCAACGGCCCCTGCTGCTCACCGCCCTGATCGGCCTGGAGGCAAGCAGCTGGCTGCATCTTCTGCAGGACGGCGACCCGATCCCGCGCCTGCCACGGATCCTGCGCCGCAGGAGATGAGAGGGTTTGGGCGGACCTCCCCGCCCCCTCGTGATGCGCCCCGATCCCCTGTCGTGCCCGCCGGGCTCCGGCGCCGCCCCTGACCCGAGCGACAGCCTGGCCGCCCTGGCGGAGCTGATCGCGGTGGTGGATCGGCTGCGGGATCCGGAACATGGCTGCCCCTGGGATCTGGAGCAGACCCACGCCTCCCTGGTGCCCTACGTGCTCGAGGAGGCCCATGAGGTGGCTGATGCCATCCGCCACGGCGACGAGCGGCATCTGGAGGAGGAACTGGGGGATCTGCTGCTGCAGGTGGTGCTGCACGCCCGCATCGCCAGCGAAGCGGAGCGCTTCAATCTGGCGGGAATCGCCCGGGGCATCAGCGCCAAGCTGGTGCGCCGCCACCCCCACGTGTTCGAACCACCGGCCGACCCTGCCGCCGGCAACCGGGGATCAGGCGGCGACAGCGCCGCCGTGACGCGCACCTGGGAGGCGATCAAGGCCCAGGAAGCAGCCACCACCTCGGCCAGCCCCCTGAGTGATCGCCTGGCCAGCAAGGTACGCGGCCTCCCCGCCCTGGCCGGCGCCATGACGATTTCGAAGAAGGCCGCCGTGGCCGGCTTCGAATGGGACGACCTGGACGGCGTCTGGACCAAAGTGCACGAAGAGCTCGACGAGCTCAAGGAGGCAGTGGAGGAGGCCCGCAACAGCGGCGATCGGACCCATGCCCAGGAAGAACTGGGAGACGTGCTGTTCACCCTGGTGAATGTGGCCCGCTGGTGCGGCATCGACCCGGAGGAAGGCCTGGCCGGCACCAACCACCGCTTCCTCGATCGCTTCTCCCGGGTGGAGGCAGCCCTGGGCGGTGATCTGCGGGGGCGGAGCCTCCAGGAGCTGGAGGGCCTATGGCGGCAGGCCAAGGCCGAGATCCGAGCTGAAGCCGCGGCAGACCTCACGGCCAACTCCGCTTCAGACTCCGCTGCCGGCCGCCAAGGCTGAGGGGTGCGCTGCGGCCTCAGCTCCGGACTGCAGTTCACTCCTCCGGCAAGCGCTGCCGGCGTTGGCCCTTGAGGGCACCGCGCTGCTTCTTGGCGGCCAGGCGCCGCTCCACCGAGCCGCGGC
>NZ_JAYGIC010000178.1:0-6618 GCF_034931105.1 Synechococcus sp. CCY9201
GCAGCGACCGGGAATTCGCAAGGGCCCGCAACTGCTGAGCTTCGTCCTCGCTGAGGACCAGCGGAGGCATCGGACGACCAAGCGCCACAGGGCACCTCGGGTGACACCCCTGATTTTAGCTGTTATTTCCAGGACGGGACACTAGGTCGTGTAATCGGCGTTGATCGATGCGTCAGAGAAAAACCCTGTCCCCGACTGGGGTTTGACAGTCTAGAGTCTTGACACCATTTTGACACTTGGGGGGCAAAACTCAGTCCCCTCGGTGGTGTTGACACCTCCTTGACACCAAAACCCCTGGATGGCGAGTCACGAACGAGTCCTGGATCGGATTGACCTGCAGGGGGGAAGGAGGAACAACGCGTATGTGTATCGAGACCCCCAGAAGGGTGGCAAGTGGCACCTGCACTTCCTGAACAGGGAGACGAACCAGAAACATCGGTTTGGCCCCCTAGTGGATGGGTCAGACCGAGCGGACTTCTTTCCTGACGCAGGGGGCCCTCAGCAAAGAAGACAGAAAAATCTGGTGCGTCATCGAAGTACCATCAGAGAACACCAAGACAGGTCGATGGTAAGAACTCAGCGCACCCGTCATAGCACATCTGGAGCGACTGAAAAAAGATCACCTCCCCAACCCACAAGACTATCTGTTGTTTCTGAACCAGTCAACAGGAAAACCCCTGAGCAGCAGGATTTGGAGAGATGGACTCCTGGAGATGTTGGTCGAGGCAGGACTGGCAACCTGGGCACCTGATGACTCGAACAACCAACGGAAGGCAGTGATCAAATCAGCAAAACTCCTGACCTGGTACTCGTTCCGTCACACCTGGATCACCTTCGCACTGGACAGGGGAGTTCCGATTGCAACCGTCTGCAATAACTGTGACACCTCAATCGAGTACATCCAGCAGCACTACTTCCACTACGACGCAAAGCGAGCGACTGGAGCACTGGCGACGGGGAGGAAGAGTCTCAAAGCAGCAGAAGGACAGAGACCAAAAAATTAATCTCTATCACTAAGAGCAAGAGACGGAAAGATCACGAACCAATTTTATCCACCAGTGCGACAGCGGCAAGTTTGACATCCTTGCGAGACATCAGATGCATCATCACATCCTGATCACGAAGGATATTGGGAGTAGAAACAATCTCAAAGACATACTTTTGGTAGGCATCACGAAAATCCACAAAGACAGAATCAAAGACAGCAAAGTCGCGGAGACCGTCTCTGCATTTCAGCATGAACAGTGTTTTCCGAAGAGTCTGACCATTGTTTATCTCCTTTGCAGTGAACGATTTCAGACCTGACCAGCGCTGACTTCCTATCCTAGATGGAAAACCCATCTCGTTGGACTGGATCACACGCAGTTTCGGAGCGACCATGGATGATTGGTTCCAAACCAAAGAAGGATTGAGACTTCTTCGCAATCCTCCAGTCTTTGTCCTGAACAAAACATGTAATGCCCTCCTAATACTATTGCTGACTTGAAGAGATTCGTGCATAAAACCAAGGAAATTCTCAAATCAAAGACCTGCTGAGGAAGCGAGGGAATCCAGACAGGTCTAGAATAATTCCCTAATCAGGTCATTCTCCTCAGCATTGCAACCGGCGTCAATATCGTGTAAGTTGATCACTAGACGTTTTCTTGGCATCTGCAGATGACCATAACTCAAAAAAATACAAGCAGCACAGAATGTGATCCGCGGATAAGGCATCTCATAAAAGAATTGCGAAATAGAAGAGGAGTCAAAGAGAACTGGAAAGAACTAGACAAGATACTTTGCGACGAAATAGACCTACTAGTAAAAAACACCAACCTTCGATGGTTGATCTCCATATGCGACACAATTGTCGATCACGACAAAACCGAAAGAAGATTCATGGCGCTATCAATCACGACCTTCGTAAATACCTTTAGAATCGCAGAGATGGTTAAACTCACCCGGGCAAAATCTATAGAAAAAGTCGACGAGATAGATTTTTACGAGTTGTACGAGGGAATCACCACATTCAGCGTCAAAAAACAGGATACTTTTTTAAATCTTTCTAGAAGAATGAAGTGGACAATAAGGAAAGATCTGTTAATGACTCGCATCTGGGATGAAGTTGTCAACAGGATTCACGCTTCCGATAACGTTATGCGCGAATTTATCGCATCTTCGGATTTTCCTGAAAGATATATTCCCGCAAACCCCGAAGGTCTCAAAGACAATTATGGTCTTACATACGAGGACTTATATCCTGATCTTGACGTTAGTAAAAGTTAAATTAGCGGGAGTTCAACTCATTTCTTGAAATCCTTCTCAGTATCCGACAAGACCTTTGACTCTAATCCTTTCTTGTACCTCTTGTCCTTCTTCTGAAGTTCCTTGAGTATCTCGTACTCAACCTTAGTGAGTCGAATGGCTCCTGGCTGCGTCAGAAGCACAAGCATCTACGCGGACACCGTGGACGAAGCCTGCGGCTGTTGAGCAAAGTCTCTCAGCAGAATCCACAGTTATTTGTCCATTGGCAGATTCTTGGTCACGCAACGGTTGGGTGACAAGAGCCGGATGACGCGAGAGTGTCACGTCCGGTTCTGTGAGCGCCTGCGGGGGAAGTTCCTGTGGGCGACTCGACAATTCTTCATTGGATTAGAAGCGTTCCAGTTTTCAGTACCGTTTGATCCGTCGATGATGGTTGATTTCCGGAAGCGCCTGCCGGAGTCAGTGATCAACGACTGCAACGAACGGATCGTGCGCCATGGACTGAATGTGATCCAGGCCGCAGATGCCGACGATGATCAAGGTGCAGACAAAGGTGGCGATTCTTCCACGGGACATGGCAGCAATGATCACACGTCTACGCCATCGGCCAACCAAGGCACACTCTTGATTGACGCCACATGCGCACCGGTTGACATCCGCTATCTGACTGATGTATCTCTGCTCAATGAAGCCAGAGAAGTTACAGAAAAACTGATTGATGCGATGCATCCGCCGATCAGAGAGGCGTTTGGCCAGAAGCCACGTACGCATCGAAAGAAAGCCCGTCAGCAGCTTTTGACAGTGGCAAAGAAGAAGCGCCCTCGCATCAGCAAGATTCGAAGAGCGATCAAGCAGCAGCTCGGCCATCTTCAACGGAATCTTGGCAGTATTGATGCCCTGATCGCTTGCGGTGCTTGCCTTTTGGCCGCAGGAAGACACTGGTATCACAAACTCTTGGTGGTCAGCGAGCTGGTTCGCCAGCAGAAGATTCTCTACCACTCAGACAGCAGAAGCATCCCTAATCGGATCGTGAGCATCTTCCAAGCTCACATCAGGCCCATAGTTCGTGGCAAAGCCAGATGCAATGTCGAATTCGGAGCCAAGATCTAAATTTCAGTTACGGGTGATGGATTCACTTGCCTGGATCGCCTGAGCTACGAACCCTACAACGAAGGAGAAGACCTAAAGGCTCAGGCAAGAGTCTATCGCCGTCGTCATGGTCATTATCCAGAAGTGATCTGTGCCGATCAGATCTATCGGACTCGAGCGAACCGTGCTTTCTGTCAGCGTCATGGGATTCGCCTGAGTGGACCTCGCCTTGGTCGGCCCAAGAGTGATCCTGAGCTTGTGGCAGAAGAGAAGAGACAGTTTCTTGATGATCAACGGCAACGTAACGCGGTTGAAGGCAAAATCGGACAGGGGAAGCGGCGATTTGGATTGGGTTTGATTCGTGAGAAGCTGGCTGCCACCCAAGGATCAGCCATTGCATTGGCTGTACTGGTAATGAACCTCGAGAAGCTGATGGAGCTTCTTTTTGTCCTTTTTGCCTTCTTGTTTCAGCTGCTGATCGGCACTGAATCCCTCCGAAGAGGCGAGGAGCGACTCCTGAGCAATCAATCGGCTGCAGCCTGACCAACAGTCAGAGGTCAGCCGGCCCTCCCCATATTGTTGCCCTGGGGCTGGTTCTTACTTTCTCAGGAGGCCCGACATAGATCCCCTTGGTCTGGAGATCGGAGAGACGGTTGATCACCTCCACCCTGTGATCGTCCCAGTCGGTCAAGTTTGGAGACCACCAGTTCGTCCCCCTCTTGCCGCGACTCCAGGCACCGTCGCAACTGGGGTCGTTTCTCCAGGGGTGCACGGGAGGACACCTTCTCGGCAAACACCTCCTGGCATCCAGCGGACCCCAGTTCAGTCACCTGGGCGTCGGTGTCCTGGTGCGTGGTGGAGCAGCGTGAGTACCCGATGGAACGGGTCATCAGTCAGAACCCTTGGCGTTTGCGAACAAAGGAACCGTACACAGTTTCTGATACGGGCAAACCGACTGGCGTGCGGCGTTTCAAAGCGTCCTGGCAACCCTTCGGTTTATGGACGGGACGGAGGAGGCAACTGAATCCATGTGATAATAAGAGTTTGCTGAAAAAGTCCCGAGGCCGTCATGCCTTAAGCCTTACCTTTGGGCGCAGCGCCCGTGAACACTGGGCTCGAAGTCAGGCGTTCCCGGGCTGAATGGTCCTTGACGGGGTTTTTCAGCAAACTCATAAAAAAAGCATTTGAATGCCATGTCTATTTTCAGTGAACTTCGCCAACTCTATAAAGATGGCAAGAACATAAGCACTTACTTAAAAGAGAATCCAGATATTGCAGCCAAGAATGGTCTTTCTGCGTCAGATGCAATTGCTATCAGTTACGACCTTCAAGCGGGTTCATACGTGCATGGATTCTATTCAAATTACAAAAGGTCGCAGGATTTCAATCGCTATGTTATCCAGCAGTTAGAATCTGCCCATGTGCTAACGGAAACTGTTTCAAAAAAGACAGGGTCATTGCATGTGACTTCGGGACTGGTGAGGCGACTAACTATAATTCACTCCTAAATCTTCTTCCCGCAGAAGCAAGAAACAAGATTGATGCCTACGGCATGGATATCTCACTATCAAGAATTGATGTCGCAAGAAACTTCTCGGAAATTGAAGCAGAATCAATTATGCCCGAATTTTTTTCTTGGCGACCTAAGGCAACTTCCCTTGATTGACAATTTTATTGATATAGCATTCACAATGCACGCAATTGAACCAAATGGAGGAGCGGAAAAGGGAATATTGAGCGAACTAATTAGAGTCGCTAAACATTACATTGTGCTGGCAGAACCAATTCATGAAACTGCTACTCCCGAACAAAAAAAACGGATGGAACACTATGGATATATCCAGAAACTAAGAACCGAACTCTATGCAAATAATCAAGTTGACGTCATTAGCGAATCCTTGGTTCCAGAAGAACTCTGTGGCAATACGCTGAATCGCACAACAATCTTTATTGCGAAGAAAAAGGGTCGTATTGAAAATGACAACGAAAAAAATGGTCACATTTTTGCATGTCCCATTAGTCGCGCCAAAGTTCTTCGCAGGAATGGTTTCTGGTTGAGCGATGAAGGTTCATGCTATCCCGAAGTCAACGGCATTCCAGTATTAAGAAGCAAATATGCACTACCTTATTATCAGCAGTCAAAGTTTTCGGACAAATATTAGCGAGAATGCATCAGGAAAACGGCAACGATGGCGGAGAGAAGGTGCGTAACAAGTGACACATCGGTGACACAGTCAAAACACCCTCCTCAAAACCCTTGCCACTACTGCATTTTCAATTACGTCGTGTAATCGGCGTTGATGCGCACGTACTGGTCGGAGAGATCGCAGCCCCAGGCGCAGCCCTGGCCGGGACCCTCGCCCACCACCAGGCGGATCAGCACCGTGTCGCCGCCGGGTCCAGGCCCGCCGAGATAACTGCCGGCGGCGCGATCCTTCAGATACTGCGAAGCGGCCGGGCGATCGAAGGCCAGGGGCTGTCCGGCCGCCATCAATTGGTGCTCCCCCAGCCAGAGGGCCACCGCCTCCGGATCGAAAGCCACGCCGGCGCGGCCCGCCGCTGCCACGATCCGGCCCCAGTTGGGGTCGCGGCCGTGCACGGCGCACTTCACCAGCGACGAGCCGCAGATGGTGCGGGCCATGGCGCGGGCGCCGGCCTCATCGGCTGCCCCCTCTACCCGCACCTCGATCAGGCAGGTGGCGCCCTCGCCGTCGCGGGCGATGGCGCGGGCCAGGTGTTGCGACACCGCCGTCAGGCCGGCCTCCAGCGCGTCGAAGTGCTCGGGGCTCAAGGGCTCGCCGGCTGCAAACGCCAGGTAGGTGTCGTTGGTGCTGGTGTCGCCGTCCACCGTGATCGCATTGAAGGAGCGATCCACCGCCCGCCGCACCATCGCTTGCCACAGCTCGGCGGGCACACCGGCATCGCAGGTGAGGGTGCCCAGCATCGTGGCCATGTCGGGGTGGATCATCCCCGAGCCCTTGGCCATGCCGCCGAGGCGCACCCGCCGGCCGCCCAGATCCGCCTCCAGGGCCAGTTGTTTGTCGATCAGATCCGTGGTGAGGATCGCCGTGGCGGCAGCGGCGCCGCCCTCGGGGCTGAGCGCGGCCACCAGCGGATCGAGGCCCGCCACCAGGGTGTCCATCGGGATCGGCACGCCGATCACACCGGTGGAGCAGATCAGCACCTCCTCGGCCGCCAGGCCCAGCCGATCGGCCACCGCCTGGGTGGCCCGCAGGCTGTCGATCAGGCCGCGATCGCCGGTGCAGGCATTGGCCTGGCCGGAGT
>NZ_JAYGIC010000179.1:0-4290 GCF_034931105.1 Synechococcus sp. CCY9201
GATGGTGGCGGCTCCCAAGCGCCTGGGCCAGGTTTGGTTTCGGGCGGCCCGTCAGGCGGAACCCCCTGCTGGGATCCCTTCTGGTGAGGGCGCGTGGCGGCTGCAGCCAACCCGGCTCCAGCTGTGGCTGTGCCGCCCCAGTCCCTCTGCCCAGACAGAGTCAGCATCCTGCCCACCACTGCCAGACTGGTGCCGCTGGAGGGCGTCATGCAGGAAATCCTTTTCGTGGTCGAGGAAGCGGAGGATGGCTCCTTCCGAGCCAGTGCAGCTGCCGCCGCGATCCACACCGAGGCCGACACCCTTGAGGAGCTCCACCGGGAGATCCGCGACGCCGTCGTCTGCCACTTCGATCCCGGCGAGGCGCCACCCCTGATCCGCCTCCATCACGTGAGGCAGGAACTGCTGGCCCTGTGAGGATTCCGCGGGACGTCAACGGCCAGCTCCTGGCCGAGCGCCTCCATCGCCATGGCTACGCGGTGACTCGCCAGACAGGCAGTCACATGCGGTTGACCCGAGATGCCGCCGGCCAGCAGCAGCACCTCACGATTCCGGCCCACAAGCCCCTGAGGGTTGGCACCTTGCGGCAGATCCTCAAGGACGTGGCCGGCCAGGTGGGCTGCTCGATCGAGGAGCTGATCGGCAGCCTGGATCTTTGAGGCCCCCGGGGGCTTCTCCCCCAAGGCCGGCTCCAAGAGCATGAGCGGTTGGATGATGGGGCTCATGCGCATGCGCTGGGCGATGGCGTGCCGGAGGCGCTCGTAGTTGGTTGAGGGCTGTGGGGGCATGGGGGAATCCTGGCTGGGGTGTGACGGGGGGTGGCACTGACCAAGGAGAAGCCTTGGCGTCATGTCATGCCCTTCCCCGGACCCTGCTCCACGCCAGGAAGCGTGCCTACGATGGATTCCTTGCCTGAGGTGTGATGGCGTTTGCGCCCATGTCCGACCCGCTCCAACTCCACCAGAGCGAGCGGCTGGCCCTGGCGATCGCCCTCTGGGACAGCCTCGAGGACCAGGACAGGGATGGGGCGTTGTCGGTCGACCCTGCTCTCTGCGCGGAGCTCGACCGGCGCTTGGCGTCCCATCTCGACAACCCGGACGCCGCTGTGCCCTGGGATCAGGTGCGGAGCCAGCTCGGCCTCGGCTGACCATGCGCCCGGTTCGCTGGATGATTGAAATGCCTTGCCCTGGTGCCAGAATTACTGTTCCGTCGATGTCCTGATGACCAAGACCGACCCAGAGCTTCAGCGGCTGCGACAGCAGGCCAGTTCACTGCCGCTGGGTTCGCGCATCATCCGTGCGGTGGCCAGTTCCACGGCCATAGAAACGGGTCAGTCGGTTGCTGAAATCGAACGTCAACTCAGGAATCGACAATCCCCCCAGTCAACACCTGCCTGAACAGATCCTCCATTGGGGTGACATTCAGCACAGACCCCGCCCGGATCGCGGCGAAGTACAGGTCCCGCTGACGATCCCATTCTGAATAGTCGAGCGGACCAATCCCCGCTTGGCACGCCATCACATCTGCCAGCAGTCGGGCGATTCGACCATTGCCTTCGCGGAACGGATGGATGAGCACGAATTCAACATGCACCTCGGCAAGTCCCCTGATCAGATCACCCATCGAGTCTGGGGTGAACGGAGTCAGCCGACCCAGATACTCCGATTCGAATGACTTGAGCAGATCTGGAAAAAGGTGAGCACTCGCGAAAGGAAAGCCTTGTTTGCTCAGATTGAACGTTCGTACCTTTCCTGCCCAGGAATAGACAGACCCCAGCCATTGCCGATGCCAGTCGATCAAGTCTGAAACGCTCAGGCGGTTGGTCGGAGCCCCATTCCCGATGATCGTTTGATAGAGATCGAGAAGCAGGTCCCGTTCCACGACCTCCATCACCGCCGGATCCGTGATGCCCAGGCGATTGCTCAGAACCAGACCATTCGATCCTGGCTCACTCTCCGCGACAGAGCCAACGACCTTGTGGCGACTCATCGGTTCTCTCCCAGGATCTGCTGAAGCTCACTGGCCCCGCAGCGCTCACAGCGGCTGGCCTCCGGCAGCAGCTCGATTGGTCTCATGCGCATCCGCTCGGCGATGGATGCCCGCAGGTGCTCGTAGGTGGGCAAACGGACCGGGGGCATGGGGGCATGCTGGCTTGGGGTGTGACGGGGGGTGGCAGTGATGGAGGAGGAGCGATGGCCCCTTTCCTCCATCCCCCCCCCACCCGATGGGACCGACGCCATGGCTCCCTGCTGATATGGACCAAGGGCACGAAGGTAGACACCGTCTATCCATGGAACTAGGCTGCACGAAGGTTTGCGGCACAGCCGTGGCTGCCACCCCTCGCCTCAGCTGGAACCTGCGGGTCTCGCCCGACGATCAGGCCCTGATCGATCGCGCCGTCCGTGCCTCCGGGCTCACCCGAACCGACTTCGTTCTGCAGGCGGCCCGCACCGCCGCCCGTGAGCTGCTGGTCCAGCAGAGCTGGCAGTCCGTGTCGTCTGAACAGTTCGACCAGCTTCTCCGCCTGCTGGATGCTCCCCCAAGCCCCAGTGACCGCCTGCAACGCACCATGACCGCGCCGAGGCCCTGGCAACGCTGATGGAGCTGCTGGTGCCGCAGCCCCTGGCCAGCCACCACAGCACCGCCGGCTTCGACTGCGGCGACACCAGCCTGGATCACTGGCTCCGGCAGCGTGCCCTGCCGAATCAGCAGAGCGGTGCCACACGCACGTTTGTGGTCTGCGATGGCGACGGCACCGTCAAGGCCTATGGGGCTCTGGCCTCCGGTGCCGTGGCGGTGGCCTCCGCACCCGGGAGCTTTCCTCGCAATAGGCCCGATCCCATCCCGGTTGTGCTGCTGGCACGGCTTGCGGTCTGCCGCGGTGTGCAAGGTCGCGGCATCGCGCGTGCCCTGCTTGCCGATGCGTTCGAGCGGGTCCTTCAGGCCAGCGAACGGATCGGCGTTCGCGGCATCGTGGTCCACGCTGCTTCCGCGGACGCCCGTAACTTCTATCTGCACATGGGTTTCGATCCCTCACCCATCGATCCCGACACCCTCCTGATCCGTCTCTCGGATGTGGCGGCAACCCTGGGGTTGTGATCGGCCGTAGATGGAGGCTTCGTAGCCGTAACCCCCTCGCCGCTGATCAGCGAGGTTCCGCTGTTCCTGTTCCGGGTGATGACCCAGCAGTTCCATGAGCATCAGCGATTGATCGATGGGGCTCATGCGCATCCGCTCTGCGAGGGACTGCTGGAGGCGTTCGTCGGTGGGGGACGGGTGAGACGGGGGTGGAACTGACAAAGGAGAAGCCTCGCTGCCGTGGCGCTCACGCGCTCTCCTTCACCCCACAACGGCCTGCCGCCCAGAGCCCATCAGCGGGTCAGCCCCGTGGGCACGTAGCACGCGCGCTAACATGGAGGGATCGTTTCGGCTTGAGTACTACAACGCTCGTGTTCGCGAGGACATCAAGGACAGGCCTCCTCACTCCAAAGCCATGGGCGGCGGCCTGTTCGAACTCAGGCCCAGAGGCCGTTCCGGCATCGGCCGGGCCTTCTACTGCTTCTGCGGTGGCCGGGTGATCACCGTGCTCCATGCCTTCGTGAAGAAGACCCAGAAAACACCCAGGCGTGAGCTCCTCATCGCTCGCGAACGCCTCAGGAACGTCAAACGCCATGCCTGACATCCCCTATCAACCGGTCATCCGCGATCGCGGCGCCGAACGCGCCCGGCTCGATCAGGTGCCGGGCTACAGCGAAGCGCGGCAGGAGGCCGCCGTGGAATTCCGTCTGCTCCGGCAGCTCCTGGAGGCACGCCAGCGGGCCGGTCTCACCCAGGAGGAGGTCGCCGTGCGGATGGGCACCACGCGCAGCGCCATCAGTCGGCTCGAGGGATCCCGCAAGCACATACCCGCACTGTCCACTCTCCGCCGCTACGCCGATGTGCTCGGCTGCGATGTGGAAATCCAGCTGGTGCCTCGAACCCCTGATGAAGCTTCACCGCCTTGGTGAGCGGCGGTGGAAGGCATCGAGGCGCTGGCGGCACAGCTGCAGCAGCACGTCGCGCCCCTCGCCGTAGCGGGTGATGCCGTTGCCGGTGAGCACGCGGCCCACCATTCGTTTCCCAGGATCCGCCGGGCGAGGTCCTGGGCCGGGCTGGCTGTTGCCTGGCAGATCCGTGGCCCAGCAGTTCCAACCGCTGCGCGGAAGCCTGCGGCTACAGCATCAGCAGTTGGTCGATGGGGCTCATGCGCATGCGCTCGGCGATGTAGGCGTGGAGGCGCTCGTCGGTGGGGGA
>NZ_JAYGIC010000180.1:0-2893 GCF_034931105.1 Synechococcus sp. CCY9201
GGCCTCGCGCAGCACCTCGGTGATCGCCTCCACCACCAGCTCGTGTTCATGCCGATCTTTGACGGAGCCGGGCAACAGATCGGCCGCCGGGCCGATCGGAGCCGTGCCGGCCAGGGCATCGCTGCGCAGCTGGCCCTGGCGCACCGTGAGCAGCCGCTCCGGTGACGCGCCCAGCAACACCCCACCCTGGGCCTGCTGCCAGAGGAAGCGACAGCTGCCGGGCTGGCGCAGGCGCAGCTGGGCCAGGAGCAGGAGGGGATCCAGGGGGCGATCCAGCTCCAGCCGCTGGCGCACCGCCAGCACCAGCTTGCGCAGCGCCCCCGTCTCCACCAGCTCCAGGCCTCGAGCCACCGCCTCGCGGTAGCCCTCCTGCCAGGGGGAGCTGTGCAACAGGCGGACCCCCAGCAAATCGCCCGCCGGTTCGGCAGACGGCGGCAGTGTGCGCAACAGCTCGGCCTGCTCCCAGAGCTCCTCCGCCACCGAGCGGGGGGTCACGTCGCCGCCGAGGCTGCGCTGCAGCCGCAGCCAGCAGTGGCGCCCCTGGCGGCTGAGCTGCCAGCGCGGCAGTACCGCCTCCACCCCGGCCACGCCCTGGCCGTCCTGCAGGGGGCTGTCGAAGAAGGAGAAGGCCAGCAGCACCCGCGGCCGGGCCAGGGGCGGGCAGGCCTGCGGCGCCACCGCCAGCCGGCTGAGGCTCACGGCGCTGAAGCGCTGGGCCAGCTCGAAGCGACGCGGTCCGCTCAGCTCCAGACTGTGGGTCTTGCCGCTGGCGGCCAGGCAGAGGCCGGGAGCGCTGTCCCAGAGGAAACGGAACCGCTGGCCGTTGGGCAGATGGGCCAGCATCGCCATCGGGTCTCGCGCGGCCAGCGGCAACGCCAGGCTCAGCACCCCGTCGTCTTCCAGCTGGCTGGCCCCCTGGGCCGCCGCGGCAAGGAGCTCCGTGAAGCTCGCCTCCGGCAGGGAGGGCTCCGCGAGAAACGACGGGAGTGGGGAGGTGACGCTGGGTGGAGCCTGCACCGGGTGGCGCCGAAGCGGCTGCTCAAATGTATGGACCTTCTCGCATCAGCAGCTGCCGGCATCCATGTCCGAGCCCCAGGTCGTCGCAAGCCTTCACGCCGCCGAGGCGCCACGGCAAGGGCCACCGCTGGATCGGCGCCGCCTCTGGAAGGCGGCGATCAAGTGGCCCATGTATGCCGTGGCGGTGATGCCGGCCCTGATCGCCGCCGGCTGGCGGCTGGGTCGCGGCCTGCCGATGCGGCTCGATCAACTGCTGCTGTTCCTGCTGGCGGCCGTGCTGCTGCTGGCCTGGGAGAACCTGGCCAACGACGTCTTCGATGACGAGACCGGCGTCGACACCCAGGGCAAGCCCCACTCAGTGGTGGCCCTCACCGGCCGGCGCGACCGGGTGGCGGCCCTGGCAAACGGGGCCCTGGTGCTGGGTCTGCTGGTGATGGCCGTGGTGGCCCTGCGCAGTTCCGCGGCGGTGCTGCTGCTGGTACTGGCCTGCTGCGGACTGGGTTACCTCTACCAGGGGCCGCCCTTCCGCCTTGGCTACCGGGGTCTGGGGGAGCCGCTCTGCTGGCTGGCCTTCGGCCCCTGCGCCACGGCGGCGGCCCTGCTGGCACTGGCACCGGTCGCCGAGGCCGGTGGGGCGGCGGGAGTCACGATCCCCTGGGCCGATGCCCTGGTGCTGGGGGGAGGTCCGGCCCTGGCCACCACCCTGGTGCTGTTCTGTTCCCACTTCCATCAGGTGGAGGAAGACGCCACCCATGGCAAGCGCTCACCGGTGGTGCAGCTCGGCAGCGATCGGGCGGCGACCCTGGTGCCCTGGTTTGTGGCGGCCACCCTGGCCTGGGAGTGGGCACCGGTGCTGCTCGGCTGGTGGCCCCTCACGGCCCTGCTCGGTGCGATCGGTCTGCCGCCGGCCCGGGCCCTGATCCGCCTGCTGCGCGAGCACCATCATGTGCCCGAGCGCATCAGTGGCAGCAAGTTCCTGGCCCTCCGCTTCCAGGCCCTCAACGGGCTGGGGCTGGCCCTGGGCCTGGCGCTGGGGCCCTGGCTGGCGCGGGCCGGGCATTGAGCTACAGCCCTGGATCAGGAGCGGCCGTGGCGCTGCGGCTGCAGTGGCGCCCGTTCCGTCTTTCATTGCCCCAGCCCCTGCGCACCTCCCAGGGCTGGCTGCGCCAGAAGCAGGGCTGGCTGTTGCGACTGGAGTCGCCCGATCACACCGCCTTGGGCTGGGGCGAGGCGGCGGCCCTGCAAGGCGAAACGGCGGCTCTGGCGGTTGCGATCGCCCGTTGCACGCCTGGACCAGACGCCACCATGACGCGTGTCGCCCTCGAGGCCCTGCTGCCCGGCCTGCCAGAGGTGCTGGCGTTCGCGATCGGTGCCGCCCTGGCGGAGCTGGACGGGCTGATCGGCCCCATCTGGCTGCCGCCGCCGCCCGCCGCCCGGCTGCTTCCGGCCGGAGAGGAAGCCCTGGCTGCCCTTGAGCTCCACCTGAACGCAGACGGGGCCAACAGGGCGGTCTGGCCGAGCTGCAAGTGGAAGGTGGCCGCCAACCCCGATCCACTGGAACGGCAGGTGCTGGAACAGCTGCTGGAGCGGCTGCCTGCCGACGCCCGGCTGCGGCTTGATGCCAATGGCGGCTGGAGCCGCGCCACCGCAACGGCCTGGGCAGAGCGGCTGGCGGAGGAGCCGAGGCTCGAATGGCTGGAGCAGCCGCTCGAACCCTTCGACCTGGAGGGCCATGAGGCCCTGGCCCGACTGCTGCCGGTGGCCCTGGATGAATCCCTGCAGCACAGGCCGGAGCTGCGCCAGCGCTGGCCCGGCTGGCAGGTGCGGCGCCCCTCGCAGGAGGGGGACCCGCGCCCCCTGCTGGCGGCACTGGCAG
>NZ_JAYGIC010000181.1:0-1679 GCF_034931105.1 Synechococcus sp. CCY9201
CTAGGAGTTTGTTGCCAATAGAGCAGCGAGCCCCTGGTCACGACGAATCCCGGTGAGGTGAGCTCTGAGGTCTACCTCTCCCGCTGAGCTGGTTCATTGGGGCGAGGTTGACTCAGCCCTGGCGGCATCGCCAGGGTCTCTACCCCTCATCCCGTCGCTGCTGCCCAGAGCTGCTGCTGTGATCGCCTGTACCGGAACAACTTGAGCAGGTTGTGGGTGGCAGCGATCAGATGCCATTCGCCGTCGACCTTCTCCAGGCCCCGCAAGAGAAACCGCCGCAGGCCCCGGCCTTCCTTGATCTGGCCGTTCACCGGCTCCACGATC
Source organism: Synechococcus sp. CCY9201 (assembly GCF_034931105.1). NCBI lineage: Bacteria > Bacillati > Cyanobacteriota > Cyanophyceae > Synechococcales > Synechococcaceae > Synechococcus > Synechococcus sp. CCY9201. The sequence goes on from NZ_JAYGIC010000181.1 coordinate 325, forward strand.
GCTTTGCGCTGGGCGTAGATCCTGGATCCCTTCTTGCTTCTGATCTTGCGGGCCATGCGGGTTCTGGCGTCGGCATCTCTGGGCAGCGGTCCTCGCTGTGGCGGTGGCGGCTTCCCATGCGGCAGACGGCCGGTGGCGATGTAGGCGTCAATGCCAAGGTCCTCACAGTGACCTGCGTTGTCGTCGCTCCAGTAGCCCGCATCCATCGTCATCACGTCCGGCAGCTCACCGGCGCTGGCGGCGATCCGCTCCAGCATGGGCTCCAGGTGCTCCACGTCCGGTGGCTGGTTGCTGACGCCCACCGCCACGATCACCTGGTGGTCACTGTCGACCGCCAGCTGGCAGTTGTAGCCCTGCAGGTAGGTGCCGCTGGACTGCATGAGGTGGCTGTCGGAATCTGTGAAATTCCGTTGGGTCTTGGCCGTCGGTGTGCCGTCAGCCTTTCTCGCCAGACCACGCCTGGGCATCGCGTCAGAGGCGAGTGGCTCCAGATCTGGTGGCTCGAGGCCAGCGCTCTCGGCGGCCTCGATGGCTTTGTCCCCCGCCGCTGCTGCCTTTGCCGCTGCGGCTTCCGCTTTCCTGTTCAGCTCGGCCTGCTCAGGGGCCGATCCATCCGATTCCTCGGCTGCGGTCGCTTTGGCTCTGGCCTTCTCGGCTTCCTCCTGCCGCTGCCGCGCTGCAGCTGCAGCGGTTTCCGCCTCCATCTCCTTGCGGGCCTGACGGATTTTTGCGAGGCGGCCCTGCTTGTGGCGCAGCTCATCGGGAAGTTCACTGCCCAGGTTTCCTTTGCCGTAGCGCCGGTCTTCCTGGGCATCCAGGATCTCGGCCTTGCGGATCAAGGCGTTGATTTCCTTCTGGAGCTCCTTCTCCGCCCTGAGCATCCGCTCGTGGCTCATGGCCTTGTGCTTGGAGGCATTGGCCTGCACCTTGGTGCCATCGAGGGCCACATGGCCCAGGCTCACCATCCCCGCCTTCTGGCACAGGCGCAGGATCTGAATAAACAGGCCCTTGAGGGCATCGAGGTTGCGCCGGCGGAACTCGCTGATTCGGCTGTGGTCCGGCTGCTGGTTGCCGGTCAGCACGCGGAAAGCCAGATCCTCGTAGCAGGCCCGCTCGATCTTCCTGGAGGAGACGATGCCCACGCAGTAGGCGTAAAGCAGCAGCATCGTCAACCGCTGCGCGGAAGCCTGCGGCTACATGCGTGGATCGAATCCCTTCTCTCCGCGGGGATCCTTGGCCTGAGCGGGAATCAGGATCTCCGAGAGATCCAGCTCATCCACCAGGTCCAGCAGGAAATACACCTGATGATCATCGGCCAGCCACTCACGCGGCGACGGCGGCAGCAGGGTGGCCTG